>NZ_BAAGDE010000192.1:0-204 GCF_054660795.1 Mycobacterium sp. MUNTM1 | reverse complement strand
CCAGAGGGGCTTGAACCACGGGCCTCGATCACCAAGACCTCCGACGACGAAGGCGCCTGTTGGCGGATCACCCTTCCGCACCCCGATGCGGCGAAGTTCGACGCGGCGTTGGCGTCTCATCGCGATACGCTGATCGCCGAGTGGAAGCGCGATCACGATGATGGCGACCGCGCCCGCGATCAGCTGCCGCCGTTGCCGGGCACG
>NZ_BAAGDE010000191.1:0-208 GCF_054660795.1 Mycobacterium sp. MUNTM1 | reverse complement strand
TTCAGCAACAGGTCACCCGCCTGGCACATGCACACAACGCGACCAGTTTCATGGTCGTGCAGGCGGCGCTGGCGGTGCTGCTGGCCAAGCTCAGCGCGAATTCTGATGTGGCGGTAGCCTTTCCGATCGCTGGGCGGCGCGATCCCGCGCTGGACGACGTGGTGGGCTTCTTCGTCAACACCCTGGTGCTGCGCGTCGATCTGAGCGG
>NZ_BAAGDE010000190.1:0-220 GCF_054660795.1 Mycobacterium sp. MUNTM1 | reverse complement strand
CCGCCACCGCCGCGGCCCAGCGTGACGGGGCGATCGGGGCCGACCACGTGGCGGTGATCCGGCGGTTTTTCCACCAGTTGCCCGAGTCCGTCGACCTCGACACCTGCGCGCACGCCGAGAGACAACTGGCGGCCAGGGCCGCTGAGTTCCGGCCCGATCAGCTCGCCAAACTGGCCCGCCGCCTGATGGACTGCCTCAATCCCGACGGCAGCTACACCGA
>NZ_BAAGDE010000189.1:0-224 GCF_054660795.1 Mycobacterium sp. MUNTM1 | reverse complement strand
CGCGCCCGCCAGCGGCTGCAGGCTTACACCGAGCTCGACGATCGGCGCCAGCCCCCGCAGGACCTCGACGCCGAGCAATCGGTGCTGGGCGGGATGCTGTTGAGCAAGGACGCGATCGCCGACGTGCTGGAAAGGCTGCGGCCCAGGGACTTCTACCGGCCAGCCCACCAGAGCATCTACGACGTGATCCTGGACCTGTACGGCCGCGGCGAGCCCGCCGACGC
>NZ_BAAGDE010000188.1:0-227 GCF_054660795.1 Mycobacterium sp. MUNTM1 | reverse complement strand
CTCATCAATCAGCTTGGTGAGCAAGGGGATTCGACGGAGTTGGGCGGCAAGCTGTCCTGGGTGTTGGCCGACCGGCTGCACATCACCCGGGCCGAGGCCGGCCGCCGGATCGCCGAGGCCGCCGACCTGGGCCCGCGCCGCGCGCTGACCGGCGAGCCGTTGGCGCCGGTGCTGCCCGCCACCGCCGCGGCCCAGCGTGACGGGGCGATCGGGGCCGACCACGTGGC
>NZ_BAAGDE010000187.1:0-227 GCF_054660795.1 Mycobacterium sp. MUNTM1 | reverse complement strand
CCGACCTGGTGTTCGCCGGGCAGAGCTACCAGGAACCGGCCGCCAACGTTGCCGAGTACTACGACCTTCCGTTGGCCACGCTGCACCACGTCCCCATGCGGCCCAACGGCCAGGTCGTCTCGATTCTGCCGTCGCCGCTGGCCCGCTCGGCGATGACGGCGTTCGACTGGTTCTGTTGGCGGCTGAACAAGAAGGTCGAGGACACCCAGCGTCGAGAACTGGGGCTG
>NZ_BAAGDE010000186.1:0-229 GCF_054660795.1 Mycobacterium sp. MUNTM1 | reverse complement strand
GACGTGGAGGATTCCCGCGGCGCGCGGGACGCCCGCTACATCCGTCGCACCATCGCGACGCAGCGCGCTCTGGAGGTGACCGGACGATTGCTGCTGGCCGCGAGTTCGCGGCGCTCGGCATGGTGGGCCGGCACCGTCACCTTGGGAGTGGCCAAGATCATCGAGAACATGGAGATCGGCCACAACGTCATGCATGGCCAGTGGGACTGGATGAACGACCCGGAGATCC
>NZ_BAAGDE010000185.1:0-232 GCF_054660795.1 Mycobacterium sp. MUNTM1 | reverse complement strand
CCGTCGAATGTGAATGCCGATATCAAGGCGACGACGGTGTTTGGTGGCAAGTATGTGTCGTTGACGACGCCGGCGAATCCGTCGCCGCAGAAGATCTCGTCGCACACGGTGATCGACGCGCGGTCGGTGACCACCGAGATCAACACGCTGTTTCAGACGATCACCTCGATCGCGGAGAAGGTGGATCCGGTCAAGCTGAATTTGACGTTGAGCGCGGCGGCGCAGTCGCTGA
>NZ_BAAGDE010000184.1:0-232 GCF_054660795.1 Mycobacterium sp. MUNTM1 | reverse complement strand
CGGTGGCGACCATCGCGCCCGCCCCGGAGGTCATGCCGCCGATGCCGGCCTTCGCGGGATCTTTCAGCGTCGCGGCCAGCGTGCAGTCGATGTCCGGATCGCCGGAAATCATGACGCGATAGGACAGGTCTCCGATCCCGGTGGGCCAGTCGGGGGCGACGTCGCGGGCCATCCGGATGACGTGCTCGATGACGATGGCCTCGCGGCCGTTCACCACACCCGCCGCCCGGGT
>NZ_BAAGDE010000183.1:0-234 GCF_054660795.1 Mycobacterium sp. MUNTM1 | reverse complement strand
GCAGACCGACAACGCCGAGTCCACGGCGCGCGGCCGCGAGTACGTGGGCCACTTGGTGCGTATCGCCCGCGAACTCCCCGAGATCATGGGGCACGCGCCGCGGCTGTACGTGGTGACCCGCAATGCGCAGCAGGTGTTGTCCCACGACGACGTCAACCTCGAGCAGGGCGGGCTGCGTGGCTTGCTAAGGGTGAGCGGTGCCGAGCATCCGCACCTGAAGGTCACCCATATCGA
>NZ_BAAGDE010000182.1:0-241 GCF_054660795.1 Mycobacterium sp. MUNTM1 | reverse complement strand
CGCCACCGTAGCTCGGGCGCACACCCACAGTCGTTGGCTGGCCGAAGCCGCCCGCCAGCTGCGCGCCGTGCACCACCAACACCAACAGCTGACCAAAGTCGTGCGCCACAAGCGTTCAGCGACCGCCGAGGCGGCCCTGCGCACCGTCACCGCACTGCGCACCCGCGCCGCAGCCGACTACCGGCGCAGCGCCCCCAACCAGCCCGGCCTGCAGGAGTCCGCATGAACACCGGCATAGAAA
>NZ_BAAGDE010000181.1:0-247 GCF_054660795.1 Mycobacterium sp. MUNTM1 | reverse complement strand
CCTAAGCGAAGTACTCCGCAGCCTCCGCCGAGCAGAGGATCACGGTATCGACCGCGGTGAAGCTGGCGGCGAACGTCATATCACGATCACTCAGGGCCCGGAGCTTGCGCAGCTACTGGGAACGATAGCCGCCACTACTTCATCTTCCAGACCACGCCGACATATTCCCGTTTGGTCGCGCGGGCTAACCGAATCCTCAATATCGTTTCGCGGCTACTGACCTAGGGCGTTCTGCATCGCCCCAGCC
>NZ_BAAGDE010000180.1:0-249 GCF_054660795.1 Mycobacterium sp. MUNTM1 | reverse complement strand
AAGTCGCCGGCAGCAAGCACATCGCGAACGATGGCCTGGTGCTCGGCCTCCAAGGACGCGGCCTGGGCGCGGATCAAGGCACCGTGGGCGTCTACATCGCCGAACTGGTAGTTAATGCTCATAACGGTGTTCTCCTAATGTCTTGAGATGTTACGCAGCTGCGGTTTTTAGCGCTAGCTGCTGAGGATTTGCTGCGAGGCCTGCTCTTGCTGCTCGTAGTTGTTCGCGTCGCGGATCAGACCGTCGCGC
>NZ_BAAGDE010000179.1:0-250 GCF_054660795.1 Mycobacterium sp. MUNTM1 | reverse complement strand
TCTTGAACGACGGCGAGAGCGACCTCGCCTTTGCCGGCGGCGTGTACGCCATGCTCGAGCCGCGGCGCTTCGCCTCGGGCTCGGCCAATGGCATGTTGACGCGCACGGGACGCTGCCACACGTTCGACGTCGAGGCCGACGGGTTCGTGGTCGGTGAGGGCGCCGCCGTGCTGCTGCTCAAGCGGTTGCCCGACGCCCAGCGCGACGGCGACCGGATTCTGGGCGTGATCGGCGGCACGGCCGCGAACCA
>NZ_BAAGDE010000178.1:0-258 GCF_054660795.1 Mycobacterium sp. MUNTM1 | reverse complement strand
GCCAGGACGGCCGTGCGCACCTGCCGGTGTCCGCGCCGAAGCGCCAGCGTGTAGGCCAGATCCCTGATCACAAAGTCAGAGCCCTGGGCGTCGACCCAGTCGGCAAGCCGCGCGGCGGTCTGGCGCAGCGCGTCCTCCGAACTGGCCGACACCGGGAACACCAGCCCGCCCTCAATGCCCTCACCGGTCGACGCGTCGCCGGCCACCGAGCCTTCGGAGGGTTCGGGTGCCTGCTCGAGCACGGCGTGGGCGTTGGTG
>NZ_BAAGDE010000177.1:0-261 GCF_054660795.1 Mycobacterium sp. MUNTM1 | reverse complement strand
CCTACGCTCCGTGCGCAATTTGTGTGAGCATTGAAGACGTGAATACGCGCCAGTTTGGGCGTTCGCTGGCCGCCGCGGTGCTGACGACTTTCGCAACGCTGCTGAGCGCACCAATTGTTGGCGCCCCCGCATCGGCCGCTCCCTGCCCTGACATCGAGGTGACATTCGCCCGCGGCACCAACGAACCACCCGGTGTCGGCGGGGTGGGACAGGCCTTCATCGATTCACTGCGCTCGCAGATTGGCGGGCGTTCCCTTGGGG
>NZ_BAAGDE010000176.1:0-261 GCF_054660795.1 Mycobacterium sp. MUNTM1 | reverse complement strand
CCTGCAGTCGCTGGCCACGCCCGCGGCGAGCACCACGACCAACGCGACGACGCAGGCGACGACGGCGGCGACGACCAGCACGACCGATCCGCTGTCGGAGGTCTGGTTCCTGCTGACCGGGCAGACCAGCCTGCCCACCAACCTGGGCACGCTGGTCAACGGCTACAGCCCGTTCGCGGGTCTGTTCTACAACACCGAGGGTCTGCCGTACTTCAGTACCGGTATGGCCAACACCTTCACCCAGATCGCCAAGTCGGTCGG
>NZ_BAAGDE010000175.1:0-264 GCF_054660795.1 Mycobacterium sp. MUNTM1 | reverse complement strand
CCGCGATGAGCGCTAGTCTCGTGGGCTCGGGGCGGGTGGCGTATGTGTTGGGGTTGGAGGGCCCGGCGGTGTCGGTGGACACCGCGTGCTCGTCGTCGTTGGTGGCGTTGCACTTGGCGGTGCAGTCGTTGCGGTCGGGTGAGTGCGATCTAGCCCTCGCCGGTGGGGTCACCCATATTTGGCCCCCCCCCGCGATATTTGGGTTAGGCCAGGGACGCCGGCAGGCGGGCAGTGGGGGAGGGTAAGACGATGCCGGCAGCCGCG
>NZ_BAAGDE010000174.1:0-267 GCF_054660795.1 Mycobacterium sp. MUNTM1 | reverse complement strand
TCTTGGATGAGATCGCCCAGCGGCGCATAGTCCTGGGAGGCGCGGTCTTCGGTGACGTCATAGACCTCGGCTTGGGCGCGATCGACTACCTCGGCGATGTCAGCGCCGTCCGCGCCGGCGTAGCCGTATTGCACCACCCGGGTGCCGGCTTGCACCAGGCGGCGCAGCACGGCCTTTTCGGCGACGATGTCGGCGTAGTAGCCGGCGTTGGCCGCGGTGGGCACCGCGGAGATCAGCGTGTGCAGGTACGGCGCACCGCCGACCCGG
>NZ_BAAGDE010000173.1:0-270 GCF_054660795.1 Mycobacterium sp. MUNTM1 | reverse complement strand
GTATGTAAAACGTTAGAAGACGTCAGGACGAATACGCTGTCGTGCGGCTGGTCAGAAACTGGGAGAATCATGAAAGGGCTCTGCTCACAACCCCGCGGCGGGCGGACGCGCGACGACGAGGGGGCGGAACCCGTATTGCGGCACCGCGCGTCCGAAGGGTTCGCCGGCAAGATTGCCCAGCGGTACTCCGGGCATACCCGGCGTACCCGCCGGCGGGGGCGCGACCATCGGCGTGCCGCCCAGCACCGCGGCATGGGGGCTGGCCAGCGG
>NZ_BAAGDE010000172.1:0-275 GCF_054660795.1 Mycobacterium sp. MUNTM1 | reverse complement strand
GTATTCGCCGGTCAGCGTCTCTGAGCTGGACCCGACCGAGATGATGCGGCAGGCCACGCTGGTGTTTGAACGGCGCAACCACCGGTTGCCCTCGGCCGGTTCGCGGCGCAACATCGGCCACCTGATCGAGCATCTGCACCTGAGCGTGGCGGTGCGCTGCACCGAGGCCCCGTGGTGGTCGCATGACATCTGGGATCTGCGTGCTGATCCGCGTATTCCGCAACGCGATCATGATCCCAGCCACGACAAGACGGTCCGGCTGCGCGGCATCGAAC
>NZ_BAAGDE010000171.1:0-279 GCF_054660795.1 Mycobacterium sp. MUNTM1 | reverse complement strand
CTGGCCGCGGTCGCGACGGTCAACCAGCTGCGCACCGCGGTCAAGCTGGAACCGCGACCCGAACCCGAATCCCGGCCCGAGGGGCTTGAACCACGGGCCTCGATCACCAAGACCTCCGACGACGAAGGCGCCTGTTGGCGGATCACGCTTCCTCACCTCGATGCGGCGAAGTTCGACGCCGCCGTGGCCTCACACCGCGATGCGCTGATCGCCGAGTGGAAGCGCGATCACGATGATGGCGACCGCGCCCGCGATCAGCTGCCGCCGTTGCCGGGCACG
>NZ_BAAGDE010000170.1:0-291 GCF_054660795.1 Mycobacterium sp. MUNTM1 | reverse complement strand
AACGATACACCGTGCCCAACAACTCGGAAACGGCCGCCGGCTGGCTTGCCGCCATCAACGCCAGGTCGAGGTAGTGGAACGTCAGGTTGTGCCGGAACGGGAAGAGCTCCATGCGCGTATTGGCGTACACGTCGCGCTTGCCGATCTCGACGAAGCGGCCACCGACCGCCAGCAGCTGGATTCCGGCGCTCTGGCCGGCACCAGACTCCGAGTTGAGCACGATGTCGACGCCGTAGCCGTCGGTGTCGCGACGGATCTGCTCGGCGAACTCGGCGCTGCGCGAGTCGTAGA
>NZ_BAAGDE010000169.1:0-293 GCF_054660795.1 Mycobacterium sp. MUNTM1 | reverse complement strand
CACGATGAGTTCCTCGGTGTTGTTGGGCAGCGTGGCGTCCTCGACGTCCGCGGCGGCATGCAGCACGCCCCGCAACGGCAGACCCGTCGCGGTGGCCGTGGCCACCAGCCGCTCGGCGGTGTCGGCCTGGGCGATGTCACCACGCTCGACCACCACATCCGCACCTATCGCACGGATGAAGTCGATTGCTTCCAGTGCCTTTTGGCTGGGCTCCGAGCGCGAGCTGAGCACGATACGGCCCGCACCCACGCCACCGGTTCCAGAAGCCATCTTCTCGGCCAGGAACAGACCCA
>NZ_BAAGDE010000168.1:0-301 GCF_054660795.1 Mycobacterium sp. MUNTM1 | reverse complement strand
CCCGGGAGGAATTGTCGGCGGCGCTGCGCGAGGTAGCCAGCAGCGACGTCCCGCATCCGCCCGCAGTCGGCCACGACGACCGGGGGCCGGTGTGGGTGTTTTCCGGGCAGGGTTCGCAGTGGGCCCGTATGGGTGCGGACCTGCTGGCCAACGAGCCGGTGTTCGCCGCGACCATCGCCGAGATCGAGCCGCTGATCGCCGCGGAGTCCGGTTTCTCGGTGACCGAGGTGATGACCGCCCCCGAGGTAGTCACCGGGATCGATCGGGTGCAGCCGACCTTGTTCGCCATGCAGGTGGCGTT
>NZ_BAAGDE010000167.1:0-321 GCF_054660795.1 Mycobacterium sp. MUNTM1 | reverse complement strand
AACTCCGCCAGCTCGTCGAAGAGCACCTCGAGACGTTCCTTCGGGGACGCTTCGACGCCGGCTGCAGTCGCGGTCGCAGACATAACGACATCATCGCAGCCAGCACCGACAAATCCGGGCCGCGGCGATCCCCGCTGAAAAATTCGGTGCACGCATCCCCCAGCCCCCTGCCTGACAGCAACAGCCCGGCCCTCTGCACACACCGCGAATCCCGATCCGTGAGCCGAAATCAGCTCGCGCTAGGTGTTCTTCACTGGCAGGTTGTGAACGCGTAGGCGGTCGATGGGTGTTTTTCCGCCGATGCCGGTGTGGGGTCGATGG
>NZ_BAAGDE010000166.1:0-331 GCF_054660795.1 Mycobacterium sp. MUNTM1 | reverse complement strand
GTGTCGGCCGGGGATTCGACCGGCATGCTGCCGAATCCGAAAAAGATCGGCGGGGTTCCGCCGCGAATCCAGGACATCACCTCGTCGTCGGCTTCGGTGGTCAACTCCATCGTCAGCGGGCCGACGAAGGGCCGCAGGCCATTCCACTTCGCCCACTCGTCGGCCAGGCCGGGAAAGCAAACCTCGTCGTACGCCTGGATTTCCAGCGATTCGCGGTCGGCGATGCGCCGCGGTGACGGTCCTTTCGCCTTTGGCAGCCCCAGTTCTCGACGCTGGGTGTCCTCGACCTTCTTGTTCAGCCGCCAACAGAACCAGTCGAACGCCGTCATCG
>NZ_BAAGDE010000165.1:0-332 GCF_054660795.1 Mycobacterium sp. MUNTM1 | reverse complement strand
GACGAGCTCTGTGGAATGACGGGTGCGCGGTCGGTGCCGGCGCTGGTGGCCTGGAAGACCGGTTGCTCGCCGGCCAATGCCCACACGATCACCGCGATCGCGAGCCGGCTCGAGGAGTTTCCCCGTTGCGTCCAGGGCCTGCGGGAGGGCCGGCTGTCGGCCGATCAGGTGGGGGTGATCGCCGCGCGCGCCGGCGAGGGTTCTGATCAGCATTACGCGCAGCTGGCCGCGGTCGCGACGGTCAACCAGCTGCGTACCGCGGTCAAGCTGGAACCGCGACCCGAACCCGAATCCCGGCCAGAGGGGCTTGAACCACGGGCCTCGATCACCAA
>NZ_BAAGDE010000164.1:0-335 GCF_054660795.1 Mycobacterium sp. MUNTM1 | reverse complement strand
CCGGAACGGGCACCCCAGCCGCAGGCGCAGCCCAAGCCCGAACCCGCGCCGGCCCCCGCTCCGCAGCCCAAGCCCGCGCCGGAGCCGAAAGCCCAGCCGGCGCAGGCCCAGCCGGCAGCCGAGCCGGCCGGTCCGGGCGCCAACGGCGCGCCGTATGTGACACCGCTGGTGCGAAAGCTGGCCGCCGAAAACAACATCGACCTGAACTCGATCACGGGCACCGGCGTGGGCGGGCGCATCCGCAAGCAAGACGTACTGGCCGCAGCCGAGCAGAAGCAACAGGCCGCCAAGGCGCCCGCCGCCGCGCCGGCCCCAGCGGCCGCCGCCCCCAAGGC
>NZ_BAAGDE010000163.1:0-340 GCF_054660795.1 Mycobacterium sp. MUNTM1 | reverse complement strand
ACGACGTCGGCGAGCGCGGCACCCAGAAAGTCGGTGCGGCTCGGGCAATCTCGGTTGTCGGCGCTGCGCAGATCCGCGGCGAGCCGCTGCGGTGAGGTGGTCGCGCCATGCTCCGCGGCGTCGGTCACGGCGGAGGTGGCGGCGCTTGGGGTCCACCCGGCGGGACGCCACCACCCGGGGGGCCACCGAACGGGCCACCCGGCGGGCCGCCCGACTCCGGGCCACCCGGCGGGCCGCCGGGCGCGGGGGGCGCCACAGTGATCGTCGTGGGCGGACCGACCGGAATGGTGATGCCTGGCGCCACTTCGATGGTCGGCTGGATGACGGTCTCCGACGGCGG
>NZ_BAAGDE010000162.1:0-345 GCF_054660795.1 Mycobacterium sp. MUNTM1 | reverse complement strand
CTAGTTGACGCCGCTGACCCCCACCTCCCCGCGTCCCCCCGCTTCGCGGTCAGCGAAACCCGATCGCAGCGCGGTAACGATTCGCTTGCAGGTTGTCTCACGCACCCGCGCGATACCCGATCCGTGCTTTCACGTGGCTAACTTCGGCACCATGGGTACCACGTGGGCGCACCTTGACGACAGGATTCGGGACTACCCCGACGACGTTGACGACGCATGCGATACCGATCCCTACCTGAACGCCGACTACAACTGGACGGGCTGGCCGGCCGACTCGCGCTGGCGCCCCGCGACGGCGGTGGTGGGCGCGGTGGTGGCCCTGGGCGCCATCGCCACCGCCGTGAT
>NZ_BAAGDE010000161.1:0-374 GCF_054660795.1 Mycobacterium sp. MUNTM1 | reverse complement strand
GTGACGAACCCGCAGCGCACCCCCAGCCTGTTGGCCATGGTGCCGGGCCTGCCCCCGCTCCCGAACTTCTCGTTCCTGCAGCACTAAAGGAAGGCGGCGCGCGCACCCGGAGCCGGGTTCGCGGGCCGACAACCCGGCTCGTATTGTGAGCCCATGCTGATTGCGGGCGTGCTGTGCATGTGTGCGGCGGTGGCCTCGGCGGGGTTCGGCACCTGGTCGCTTGCCCACAACCGGGATTTCGGCGCCACCGCGTTGGCGCTGCGCGCGATGGCGCCGACCCAGTTGGCGGCCGCGGTGATGTTGGCCGCTGGGGGAGCGGTGGCGATGGCCGCCGTCCCAGACACGGCGCTGGTGGTGCTCATCGTCTGTGTGGT
>NZ_BAAGDE010000160.1:0-404 GCF_054660795.1 Mycobacterium sp. MUNTM1 | reverse complement strand
TTCTACAACACCGAGGGTCTGCCGTACTTCAGTACCGGTATGGCCAACACCTTCACCCAGATCGCCAAGTCGGTCGGTGCCATCGGTGGCGCGGCTCCGGCCGCGGCCAAGGCGTTGCCCGGCCTGGGTGGTCTGGGCGGCATGCTCGGTGGCGGGGCGGCCGCCGCCCACCCGGTCGCGGCGCTGGGCAGCGCGGCCTCCGTCGGCGGCAAGTTGTCCGTGCCGGTCGCCTGGTCGGGAGCCCCTGCCACGCAGGCGCTCGGCCACGCCATTCCGGTCAGCAGCATCAGCGCTGCCCCGGAGGCTGCCGGCGGACCCGGAAACCTGCTCGGTGGCATGCCACTGGCCGGTGCCGGTGCCGGCGGACACGGCGTCGCCGGTCCCAAGTACGGCTTCCGGCCCAC
>NZ_BAAGDE010000159.1:0-433 GCF_054660795.1 Mycobacterium sp. MUNTM1 | reverse complement strand
GATCCGCCGTGGTGCACGACGGCACGGCAGGCCGGGAAGATCTTCGTGTAGTTGACCACGCCGACGACCTTGACGTGCTCCAACTGGGGCACGTCGCTGAAGTCGCTCCAGCCGGAGCAGATCAGCGCCCGCTCCCCCAGCTCCGCGCAGGCGGCACCGATCATTCGGACCGTATCCGCGGGAGTTTCGGCAACCGGCATGCTGCCGAAACCGAAACAGATCGGCGGCGTTCCCTTTGCAATCCACGACAACGTCTCGTCGTCGGAGTCCGTCGGCAGTTCCATGGTCAGCGAACCGACAAACGGCCGCTGCGTGCCCCACTTCGCCCATTCGTCGGCCAACCCGGGAAAGCAGACGTCGTCGTAGGCCTGAATCTCCAGCGAACCGCGTTCGGCGATGCGTCGCGGCGAGGCGACCGTGGCGGTCGGCAGGC
>NZ_BAAGDE010000158.1:0-433 GCF_054660795.1 Mycobacterium sp. MUNTM1 | reverse complement strand
ACCGCCAGCGGCTCCCACTCCGGCGCACGGCCGTCACACCGGGCGGCGTACGCGAGGCCCAGGTCGCGCACCAGCGGGGTGAGTGACCACCCGTCCGCGGCGATATGGTGGGCCACCGCCACCAAGACATGCTCGTCGTCGCCTGTTTGGAAAAGCCAGGCCCGCAAGGGGATTTCATTCGCGAGGTCGAACGTGTAGCGAGCCGCCTCCTGGGTCGCCTCCGCCAGCCAGGACGCCGGCCAGCGTGTGGCGTCGACGACTTGCCAGCCGACGTCGGTGCGCTCGGCGGGGACGATCACCTGCTGGGGTGTGCCTTCGGGCGCGACGAACCGAGTGCGCAGGCTTTCGTGGCGGGCCACCACGTCGCCCAGAGCGGCGCCCATCGCATCGGTATCGACCGGCCCGTTCAGCCGCAGCGCCACCGCCATGTTGT
>NZ_BAAGDE010000157.1:0-485 GCF_054660795.1 Mycobacterium sp. MUNTM1 | reverse complement strand
TACTGCAGCTGCCCGTCGGCTCCCCAGCGCACCAGGTCACCCGTGCGATACATCCGCGCACCCGGCGCCCCGTACGGGCAGGCCACAAACCGCGTCGACGACAGACCCGGGCGGCCCACGTAACCGGTGGCCAGCCCACCGCCGGCGACGTACAACTCACCCACCACACCGACCGGCACCTGACGCAGCCAACCGTCCAGCACGAAGAAAGCAAGGTTGCCCAGCGGCCCACCGATCGGGCTGACGTTGCTCTCCACGTCTGAATCGACAATCTCCCGAAACGACGCGTGCACCGTCGTCTCGGTGATGCCATACATATTGATCATCCGCGGCAGCCCCGGATGACGGTGCAGCCACGTCGACAACCGGTGCGGCTCCAACGCCTCACCACCAAAGACCACCGTCTGCAACTTCAGCTGCTCACCCAATTCGGGCGCCAACGCATCGGCGCTCTGCAACGCATAAAACGCCGACGGGGTCTGGCT
>NZ_BAAGDE010000156.1:0-495 GCF_054660795.1 Mycobacterium sp. MUNTM1 | reverse complement strand
GCCCAAGCCGAGGTCTATGACGTCACCGAAGACCGCGCCTCCCAGGACTATGCGCCGCTGGGCGATCTCATCCAAGACACCATGGACGAGATCGACGCCATCCAGTCCCGCGGCGGACTGACCCGCGGTGTTCCCACCGGATTCGCCGAGCTCGACGACCTCACCACCGGTCTGCACGGTGGACAGATGGTCATCGTGGCCGGCAGGCCCGGCCAAGGCAAATCCACTCTGGCAATGGATTTCATGCGATCCTGCTCCATCCACCACAACAGGGCCAGCGTCATCTTCAGCCTTGAGATGAGCAAGTCAGAGATCGTGATGCGGCTGCTGTCGGCAGAAGCGCGGATCAAGTTGGCCGACATGCGCTCTGGACGTCTCAGTGATGACGATTGGACCAAAATGGCGCGCCGCATGGGCGAAATCACCGACGCTCCACTGTATATCGATGATTCACCCAACCTGACCATGATGGAGATCCGCGCCAAAGCCCGCCGG
>NZ_BAAGDE010000155.1:0-510 GCF_054660795.1 Mycobacterium sp. MUNTM1 | reverse complement strand
CAACGACGCCACTCAGCACTCGGAGGCCACCCTCCGATCAGCCGACTGTCAACAACGTCTTAGCCGAGTACAGCTAGCGGCTGGCTCGCCACCGTCAGCTACGCGAGATCCTCGCTGCGTACCAAAGAGCGCCGCACCGACAGCAGCTCGAACTCGGGATGCGCGGCCACCAGCCGCTCGGCCGCGTCCAGGACCTCGACAGCGTGACCGCGGTCGCCGGACACCGTGGCGACGCCGATGCCGGCGCGCCGGTACAGCCCATGCGAACCCGTCTCGGCCGCCGACACGCTGAACTTGCGCTGCAACTCGGCGACGACGGGACGGATGACGGATCGCTTCTGTTTGAGTGACCGCACGTCGCCGAGCAACACGTCGAACTCGAGCCAGCCGATCCACATGCCGCGGGTCAACCCGGCGGGTTCTGCTGCTCGGGGGCGGGCATGCGTGTCGACGCCGGGCTGGCCCGCCTGCTGGGCCTGTCGCGCAGCGCGGCGGCGGCGCTCGCCGAGG
>NZ_BAAGDE010000154.1:0-525 GCF_054660795.1 Mycobacterium sp. MUNTM1 | reverse complement strand
CTGTCGGCGGCCGGGTTCGGCAACACCGGCGCGGAGCTGTTCAACAAGGGCGGGCCGTATCTGGCGCGCGGCGCCGAAGACCTGATCCCCTCGGCGCAGCTGCTGGACACCTACAGCCCGGAGATCTATTGCACGCTGCACAACTACCACGACATCGTGCCCATCACCGGTGCCTCCGAGGGCGGTTTCAACGGCTACTCGTTGAATATGGACACCGAGGTCACGTCGGGCCTGGGGCTGATCGCGAACCCGCTGTCGCTCGCCGCCGTCGCCGCGCTCACGCTGGGCCTCGGCGCCACGGCCGGTCTGGTCGGCGGCGCGCCGAACCCGTACACCTATCCCGAGAACCTGCCCAGGGTGAACGCGCGCGGCGGTCCCGGCGGCGCCCCGGGGTGCTGGCAGAAGATCACCCGCGACCTGTGGCCGGCACCGGAGCTGGTGATGGACACCGGCAACAGCCTTGCGCCGTACAACCACCTGGACACCGGATCGCCGTATGCGATCGAGTACGTCTGGGGCCGCCAG
>NZ_BAAGDE010000153.1:0-527 GCF_054660795.1 Mycobacterium sp. MUNTM1 | reverse complement strand
TATGCGGCCAGCGGTCCCGACCGCGATGGTGCGGCCGTGCCCGACTACGTGCGGCTGTTGACCGCCGGCATCAACGTGGTGTCGACCTCGTCGACGAGCCTGGTGTACCCGCCGTCCTACTTCGCGCCCACCTGGCGCGATGAACTGGATGCGGCGACCAAGGCGGGCCAGGTGTCGTTCTACGCGTCGGGCATCTTCCCCGGCTTCGCTTCCGATCAGCTCGCCCTGTTGATGACCACCCAGTCCAAGAGCATCCGGCGCATCACGGCCAGTGAGGTCGCGCTCAACGATCACTACCCGGTGGCCGACGTGATGATGGACGGGATGGGCTTTGGCCGGCCGCTGGACTTCGAGCCGATGCTGAAGACGCCCGGATTCATCGAAATGGCTTGGAAAGCACCAATTTACCTGATGGCCGAGGGGCTCGGTGTCGAGGTGGAGGAAATCCGCGGTTCGCTCGACCGGGAGCTCACGGACCGGGACATCGAGGTGGCCTTCGGCACCGTGCAGGCCGGCACCTGCGGCGC
>NZ_BAAGDE010000152.1:0-536 GCF_054660795.1 Mycobacterium sp. MUNTM1 | reverse complement strand
CTGGCGCTGGGCAAGCTGAACCTCGAGCCGGGGATGACGCTGCTGGACATCGGCTGCGGCTGGGGCGGTGCGCTCAAGCGGGCTGTCGAGAAGTACGACGTCAACGTCATCGGAATTACCCTGAGCCGCAACCAGTTTGAGTACAGCAAGAAGAAGCTGGCCGGGTTGCCGACGGGCCGCAACATCGAGGTGCGCTTGCAGGGTTGGGAAGAGTTCGAGGACAAGGTCGACCGGATTGTATCCATCGGCGCCTTCGAGGCGTTCAAGATCGAGCGCTATCCGGCATTTTTCGAGCGCGCTTACGACATCCTTCCCGACGACGGCCGGATGCTTTTGCATACGATCCTTACCTATACGCAGAAGCAGCAGCATGAGCGTGGCGTTTCGATCACCATGAACGATATCCGTTTCGCGCGATTTATTGGGCGAGAGATTTTCCCGGGCGGACAGCTGCCGGCGCAGGAAGACATTTTCAAATTCGGCGAGGCGGCGGGCTTCACGATCGAGCGGGTGCAGCTGCTGCAGCAGCATTACGC
>NZ_BAAGDE010000151.1:0-547 GCF_054660795.1 Mycobacterium sp. MUNTM1 | reverse complement strand
CGGCGCGGCGCCCGCACGGGCAGCACACCACCGTGGTGGTGCACGTCGATGTTGAAAAGCGCGCCGCGGCGCTGCATCTGGGTCCGTTGCTGAGCGACGCCGAACGCCGCTACCTGACCTGTGATGCCACCGCCGAAGTGTGGTTCGAACGCGGCGGGGAGGTGATCGGTGCGGGTCGGACGACGCGGGTGGTCAGCCGGCGGCTGCGCCGCGCGCTCGAGCATCGCGACCGCACGTGCGCGGTGCCGGGATGTGGTGCCACCCGTGGTCTGCACGCCCATCACCTGCGGCATTGGGAAGACGGCGGACCCACCGAACTATTCAACCTGGTGCTGCTGTGCCCCTATCACCACCGGGCACACCACCGCGGCGTCATCACCATCACCGGACCCGCCGACGCGCTTACCGTCACCGACAGCTCCGGGCACGAACTACACCACGGATCGCTGGCCCGCCGACCAACCCGACCCCCGCCCGCCGTCCCGCCGTGTGCCGGGCCCCTCGGCGAGCGCGCCGACTGGTGGTTGGGGTTGGAAGGGGTCGTACC
>NZ_BAAGDE010000150.1:0-630 GCF_054660795.1 Mycobacterium sp. MUNTM1 | reverse complement strand
TCCTTGTCGGGCGGGCAAGCCCGCCCGCGAGTGGTGCTGTGCGCCAACCGCTTACGCGGTTGTCTTGAATCTGATTGTCGCAGTTAGGTTTTAGAATTTGCGCCGCTGGCGCGGGCGCTGTGGTGATCCGTTTGCGAGTCAATTCCCGATTGTTCGTTGCGCTGCAACCGCTTACGCGGTTGGCGCCACCGATCCCGCCGTATGCACCAATCACCCTCCCGCTCAACGTCATAACGCAATACTACACCAGTAGTATCCAAATACGCTGTACTTCAACGCAATTCCCAGTACGTTAATCCTCCGGCGCTTCCGCGCCGTCTCCCCAATCACTAGGAGAGTGCCCCCGCAGGTCGGAGTAAACCTGAGGCGGCACACCTAGCTCAGGGCACGCTCCGCGCACCCCGTGGCCAACTGGCCCCTACTTCTCAGCCAGTGACACATCCACCCTTGCTGCTGGCCGTAAACGGCCAGCGCCTCCCCCCACCATCAGGCCCTTTGACCCTTTCCACCGCCACAGCCCAACCCAACCGGGGCCCCCCTCGTTAGCACCCCTGGCAGCACATCGGTGACCGGCCCCCGGTCACAGACCACCCCCCAACATCTGTCTCTTAATAAAATCTGACCCTGCCG
>NZ_BAAGDE010000149.1:0-647 GCF_054660795.1 Mycobacterium sp. MUNTM1 | reverse complement strand
CGATCGCGGCGTTCGCCCAGATGCGCATCGTGATGTCGACCAAAAACGACGACCCGGTCGGCGCGTGCCGCCCGTTCGACCGCGACCGCACCGGCTTCGTGTTCGGCGAGGCCGGCGCGCTGATGGTCATCGAAACCGAGGAACACGCCAAAGCCCGCGGCGCCACCATCTTGGCCCGCATCATGGGCGCCAGCATCACCTCCGACGGCTACCACATGGTCGCCCCCGACCCCAACGGCCTGCGCGCCGGACACGCGATGAGCCGCGCCATCCAGCTCGCCGGGCTGTCCCCGTCCGACATCCACCACGTCAACGCCCACGCCACCGGCACCTCGGTCGGCGACGTCGCCGAGAGCAAGGCCATCAACAACGCGCTGGGCCCGCACGGCGGCAACGCCGCCGTCTACGCCCCCAAGGCCGCGCTTGGCCACTCGGTGGGCGCCGTCGGCGCCGTCGAATCCATCCTGACCGTGCTCGCCCTGCGCGACCAGGTGGTCCCGCCCACGCTCAACCTGGAAAACCTCGACCCCGAAATCGACCTCGACGTCGTGGCCGGCAAACCCCGCCCCGGCAACTACGAGTACGCGATCAACAACTCGTTCGGCTTCGGCGGACACAACGTGGCCATCGCCTTCGGGCGCTACTGA
>NZ_BAAGDE010000148.1:0-679 GCF_054660795.1 Mycobacterium sp. MUNTM1 | reverse complement strand
CGATGTCCGGATCGCCGGAAATCATGACGCGATAGGACAGGTCTCCGATCCCGGTGGGCCAGTCGGGGGCGACGTCGTGCGCGAGCCGGGTGACGTGCTCGATGACGATGGCCTCCCGGCCGTCGACCACGCCGATCGCCTGCATTCGCAGCGCGCCGCAGGTCCCCGCCTCGACGGTGCCCATCGCGACCTCCAGCGTCCGGTTGGTGACGGCACGGTCGAAACTTTCGCGCACTTCCTGGACTTCGACACCCAACGCGTCGGCGATCAATCGGATCTGCCCCTGCCATTCGCCGGCGATGGCGCCGGGGTAGCCGATCCAGGGCTGATAGTCGAGCCGACGGCCGAAGCCCAGCGCGTCGCTCATGATGTCGGGAACCCCGTAGTCGTCGTACAGGCCGATCTCGAAGGAGTGGATCTTGTCGATCGATGAAGACTGGGTGGACAGCACTAGGGGCAGATAGTCGGCGGCGAAGCCCGGCTCGATCCCGGAGGCGTACAGCGACACCTGGCCCTGCCTGGCCGCGGCGACCAACTGGTCGCGCCACTCCGCGGGCTCGTAGGCGTGCGGGTTGACCAATCGGGTGGTGCTGGTGGTCACGACGTTGAGCCCGGCTTCGAGCAGCTTGACGTAGTCCGGGATGGCCAGCGCGTCGCGCTCCGGACCGCTGGCCGCATA
>NZ_BAAGDE010000147.1:0-752 GCF_054660795.1 Mycobacterium sp. MUNTM1 | reverse complement strand
GCACGCGATCAGCGCCACCGCTGTCGCCGGCGGCGACAAACCGCCACCGGCCCGCATCGTGCTGCTCTCCGACGGCGGCGAGAACAAGCCCTCCAATCCCAGCGATCCGCACGACGGCGTCTACACCGCGGCGCGGCTGGCCAAGGACGAGGGCGTGCAGATCTCGACGATCTCGTTCGGCACCCCGTACGGCACCGTCGACTACGAGGGCGCCACCATCCCGGTCCCGGTGGACGACCAGACCCTGCAGAAGATCTGCGAGATCACCGACGGCCAGTCCTTCCACGCCGACAGCCTGGACTCGTTGAAGAACGTGTACTCGACGCTGCAGCGCCAGATCGGCTACGAGACCGTGAAGGGCGACGCGAGCCTGGCCTGGATGCTGCTCGGCGCCTTCGTCATGGCCGGCGCCATCCTGGCCGGTCTGCTGCTGAACCGCAGGCTGCCCGCCTGAACGCTCAGCTGGGCAGGCGCCGGTTGATCAGCAGCGCCAGCGCCGTCGCGATCAACGCGGTCAGCACGCCGAGCCGCAGCCAGCCGGCGCTGCCCGGCCCCGGCACGGTGCGGTAGCCGATCTCGTTCTCGATGGCGTTGTAGCTCTTTTCCAGCTCGCCGAGGCTGGTGGCGGTGTAGGACTGCCCGCCGGACAGCTTGGCGACCATCTTCATCTGGTCGGTCGAGACCGGGACGGCGATGCGCTGCCCGTCCATCTCGATCTCGCCGCCCTTGGTCCCGAACGAGATCGTCGAGAT
>NZ_BAAGDE010000146.1:0-783 GCF_054660795.1 Mycobacterium sp. MUNTM1 | reverse complement strand
GGCAACAGCCTTGCGCCGTACAACCACCTGGACACCGGATCGCCGTATGCGATCGAGTACGTCTGGGGCCGCCAGGTCGGCGACAACACCATCAACCCGTAAATCTCACTCAGCGCGCGAAACCTCTGCCAGGCAACATCATTCGTTCGCCGACATCAATGGTCGATCGCCACCGATGGCAACGGTTATTCGAAAAACAGTGTTGTGCGCCCGCCGATTCCGCTGTTGCTTTGTTTGTGCCACGGCGTCGCGGTACATTTCATTGATCTTATTGAATGTGTGTACAGGGTGGCGGCGGAAGCGAGATGAGGGGCAGGGTTGGCGACCGTGGGTTATCTGGACAACCACCCCTATAGGTGGCTGCCACTGATGATTTCCGGGCGCACCGCGTAGCGCCATGGAGGGTTCACCCGTTCAGATCAACGACTCGCGCGAGCCGCCCTACAAGGTCATCACCGTGGTCGTGCTGGCGGTGCTTGCGGTGATTTTCACCCTGGTCTACATCCAGTTCCGCGGAGGTTTCACCCCCAAGACGCAGCTGACCATGCTGGCGGCGCGGGCCGGGTTGGTGATGGATCCGGGTTCGAAGGTGACTTATAACGGGGTGGAGATCGGCCGGGTGGGGTCGATCTCTGAGACGGTGCGGGACGGGAAGCCGGCCGCGAAGTTCATCCTCGAGGTGTATCCGCGGTACCTGAAGCTGATCCCGTCGAATGTGAATGCCGATATCAAGGCGACGACGGTGTTTGGTGGCAAGTATGTGTCGTTGACGACGCCGGCGAA
>NZ_BAAGDE010000145.1:0-828 GCF_054660795.1 Mycobacterium sp. MUNTM1 | reverse complement strand
GATCTTCGCGCTGAGAGAATCGGCGAAAGCCTTTGACCGATAACAGTTTCCGTTGTCAGTCAACACACGCCTGACGGTGATCCCGTGATCGACGAAAAACCCGTTAGCCCGCAACCAGAACCCGGCTGCGGTGTCTTTGCGTTCGTCGGTGAGGATCTCGGAGTAGGCCAGCCGCGAATGATCATCGACGGCATGGTGCAAAAACGCATACCCCACACCGCTGCGGTTACGTCGACCGGCTCGCCGTCCCAGTTTGCGGTGCCCGCCACCGTCGGGGATGCGGCCCAGCTTCTTGATGTCGAGGTGGACCAGGTCCCCGGGTGCGGGATGCTCATAACGGCGCGGTTTGGCCCGGCGCACCGGCAGCCCACTGGCCTGGTCGAGATGGCGCAGCAGCGGCATGCGGTAACGGCGCAGCACCGCCTCCACCGTCGAGCGGGCCAGCCGCAGGTAGGCGGCGATGCGATGCGGGCCCCAGCGCCGCGTGAAGCGCACCTTGATGATCCGCCGCTCCCGACGCTGAGAAAGCCGACCTGGACTGCGATGTGGGCGACTGGAGCGGTCGACCATGGCCTCAGGCCCGCCGGCACGGTAACGGTCAGCCCATTTCTTGGCCGTGGCCGTCGAGCACTGGAACCGCTCAGCGGCTCGGGCATACGTCCAACCGTCATCGACGACACAACGAGCAAGCCGCAACCGGCCACGTGGGGTCAAACAGGCATTAGCGTGGGACATGAGGACCTCTCGGTAATCGGGGTGTGTGTGGTAACCACACCGATACCGGAGGTCCTCACCTACTTCCGCTCACCACGCCGTTCACAACCTGTC
>NZ_BAAGDE010000144.1:0-849 GCF_054660795.1 Mycobacterium sp. MUNTM1 | reverse complement strand
TCCGCCCGGATCACCCACTCGAACGCCGCGAGGTCGGGGAACTCGCGCATCAACCGGCCCGATTCGTCGAGCACCGCGGCAAGGCGATCCACGACGGTGTCGGCCCGCGCGGCGGCGGCGCGCAGCCGCGGGAGTGCGATCCGGTCCATCTCGTCGACCGTCGCCTCGAGCAACTCGGACTTGTTCGAAAAGTAGTGATACAAGCTGGCGCTCGTCATGTCGGCGGCACGCGCGATCTCACGAATCGTCGCCCGGGAGTAGCCGGCTTCGCCCACACAGCGCATCGCCGCGGTGATGATTCGCGCGCGGGTCTGCTCGGCATCGGCACCCACCGGCCGGCCCAATTGCGGCCCAGTGACGGTCATCCCGCGCCCCGGGTCCGTTGGTCACGCACCGCACACCTCCGCGCCAACACCAGATCGTCCGATTATATTCGATCCGTTCGGACCCATCGGCCGACGGACAGGATGCGACCAGTGCAGGCAGCACCGTGACGCGGGCGCAACGCGGGCGTCCGGTCGGTGCCAGCGGCGAGGAGACTCGTCGGCGGATCGTCGTCGCCACCATGCGGTGCGTGGCCACGGCGGGGTACGCCCGCGCGACGATTCGTGAGATCGCCCGCACCGCGAACGTGACCAGCGCGAGCCTCTACAACTACTTCCCGAACAAGTCCGCACTGATGAAGGCCGCGGTGGCCGCGCGGACCGACATCGCGGTGCCGCGACTGCGCCGGGCGGCCGCCCGCCCGGGCGACGCGATCACGCGGCTGGAAGCGGTGCTCGACGAATCGGGCCGGCTGATGCGCGAGTTCCCCGACCTCGCGGCGTTCGAGTGGGTGATCCGGGCGGA
>NZ_BAAGDE010000143.1:0-880 GCF_054660795.1 Mycobacterium sp. MUNTM1 | reverse complement strand
CACGGCTGGCTGGCGTTCACCTTCGAGCTGTGCCGGAATCGCATCATCGATCCCACCACCAATGCCGATCGCCTCGCCGACTACCTGCGCTCGCGCACCGACACCACCTGGTTCACGTGCGCCCTCAGCCGCGCCGACGTCATGCGCACCGTGGCCACTCTTCACCCCGACGCCGCCGAGCACGCCCACCACGTCCTGGCCGGCCTGGACCTCGTCGCAGTCACCGACCGGCTCCTCGACGTCGCGATCGAGCTCGCCCCCGCCCCGGGGCACACCACCAACGCGCTCCACATCGCCGCCGCCCTGTCCGCCGGCCCCCGACTCCACACCTTGATCACCTACAACCCCGAGCTGACCCGCGACGCCGCAGCCCACCACATCACCACAACTTCGCCCGGAGGTTCACCGTGATACGCGCCCTGATCGCCGCGGTGCTGCTCACCGGCGCCGCCGTCCACTTCTTCGGCGCCCCCGAAGACGCCGCGCTCGGTTACAGCCTTCTGCTGTGCGGAGCGCTCTGGTTCACCTGGCCCGCCGCCCGCGTGGCCGCCCGCCAGATCCGCCGTGTGCGCCGCCGGCGCCATCCCCGCCGCGCTCCCGCCAAGGCCGCCGCTCCCGGCCCCCACCTGACGCAGATCAACCACCATCACCACTACTACAGCGGTCCGCCTATGGCGACACCGCCGGTCACGCTACGCCCGGACTACAGCCGCCCGGCACTACCTGAGCGCAGCAGCCAGCAGCTCGCCCATGACGCCATCTACAACACCATCGACAGCGACACCCTGTAGCCCATGAGCAGCACAGACCAAGTCCTCCACACCGACCACGGCTGGGAAAACGGCCGCCTCATCTTGGCCTCGCTGGCCCCACGCACAAC
>NZ_BAAGDE010000142.1:0-942 GCF_054660795.1 Mycobacterium sp. MUNTM1 | reverse complement strand
CCGGTGTCGGGGGCGGCGTTGTTTGTGTTGGATGCGTGGTTGCATCCGGTGCCGGCCGGGGTGGTCGGGGAGTTGTATGTCGCGGGTCGCGGTGTGGCCGTTGGGTATATCGGTCGGGCCGGATTGACCGGGTCGCGGTTTGTGGCGTGTCCGTTCGCGGGGCCTGGGGCGCGGATGTATCGCACTGGGGATTTGGTGTGCTGGGGTGCCGATGGGCAGCTGCGGTATGTGGGCCGTGCCGATGAGCAGGTCAAGATTCGTGGCTACCGCATCGAATTGGGCGAGATCCGGGCCGCACTAGCCGAACTGGGTGGGGTGGAGCAGGCGGTGGTGATCGCCCGCGAGGACCGGCCCGGCGATAAGCGGCTGGTGGGTTATGTCACCGGGACCGCGCAGCCGGCCGAGTTGCGCACGCAGTTGGCCGAGCGGTTGCCCGACTACATGGTGCCGGCCGCGGTGGTCGGGTTGGACGCGCTGCCGTTGACGGTAAACGGCAAACTCGACACCCGGGCCCTGCCGGCACCGGGCTACCAGGACGGTGGTTTGCGTGCGCCGGCCAACCCGGTTGAGGAGATCTTGGCCGGCGCGTTCGCCGAGGTGCTCGGGCTTGAGCGGGTCGGGGTTGATGACTCCTTCTTCGATTTGGGTGGGGACTCGCTGCTGGCGATGCGTCTGGTCGCCGCGATCGAAATGGGTCTGGATGCCGACCTTTCGGTGCGCACCGTGTTCGAGGCGCCCACCGTCACCCAGTTGGCGCTGCGTGTAAGTGGGCAAGGCGGTCGGCGCGAGCCGTTGGTGGCCGCCGAGCGGCCGGCGGTGGTGCCGTTGTCGTTTGCCCAGCAGCGGCTGTGGTTTGTCGACCAGTTGCTCGGGCCCTCACCGATTTACAACATGGTCGCGGCGTTGCGGCTCAGCGGGCGTTTGGATGCCGAGGCGTTGGGG
>NZ_BAAGDE010000141.1:0-1051 GCF_054660795.1 Mycobacterium sp. MUNTM1 | reverse complement strand
GACGGCGTGCCTGCTTGAAAGTGGGAGGACCTCCTGACGGAGTGGATGTGTCTGGCATTCACCCGTAGGAGGTCCTCGTGTCTCACGCTAACGCCCGCACCAACCTGTTCGCTCGTCGCTTGATTGTCGAGCGTGTCGCTGCTGGTTGGCCGTCCGCCCATGTGGCTGAGCAACTGGGTATTTCGCGGGCAACGGTGTACAAGTGGCTGCGTCGGTACGCCGAGGGCGGCGAGGCGGCATTGGCCGACCGGTCATCGCGGCCGATCCGGATGCCTACGCGTACAAGCCATCAGGTGGAGCAGAAAGTGCTGACCGCCCGGCGGCGTCGTAAGCGCGGTGCTGTTGTGCTCGCCGCTGAGCTCGGTCTGAACCCGTCGACGGTGGGACGAATCCTGGTACGCCACCATATGCCGCATCTGAGTGCGATCGACCCAATCACCGGCGAGGCGGTGCGCTCGTCGCGGCGTAGTCCCAACCGCTATGAATATCCCCTGCCGGGAGCGATGGTCCATGTCGATGTCAAAAAGCTCGGCCGTATCCCTTCAGGCGGAGGATGGCGGCTGCATGGCCGCGACGCTGCCGTCTCAGTTGCCCACCGGCATAAGAAGATCAAGCTCGGCTATGACTACGTCCACTCCGCGATCGATGACTACACCCGGCTGGCCTATAGCGAAGTGCTGCCTGATGAAAAAGACCCGACTTGCGCCGCGTTTCTGCACCGCGCCTTGGTCTGGTTCGCCGCCCAGGACGTGCATGTGCGTCGGCTACTGACGGACAACGCGTTGGTCTATCGGCGAGGCACCGACTGGGGCTGGGTGTGTTCGGCCTGGCAGCTCAAACGCCGATTCACCAGGCCCGGCTGTCCCTGGACCAACGGAAAGGCAGAGCGCTTCAACCGAACCCTGCTCAACGAGTGGGCCTATGACCGCCCCTGGACTAGCAACAGCCTGCGAAAGCGCGGTCTTGACCGATTCCTTCGCCGCTACAACACTCGACGAGGCCACTCCGCATTGGGCGGACGACCACCAATCAGCCGGCTCGCCGCCTGACA
>NZ_BAAGDE010000140.1:0-1086 GCF_054660795.1 Mycobacterium sp. MUNTM1 | reverse complement strand
TGTACTCGGCTAAGACGTTGTTGACAGTCGGCTGATCGGAGGGTGGCCTCCGAGTGCTGAGTGGCGTCGTTGATTGTTGTAGTGCTCAAGCCATGGAGCAAGTGCTGCACTGCGGGCATCGTTGGTGGTGAAGACCTGGCGGTAGGCCCATTCGGTTTGCAGTGTGCGGTTGAAGCGTTCGACTTTCCCGTTCTGCCAAGGGCAATGGGGACGGATGAACTTGTGCGTGGCATTCAACGAGGCGATGACCTCAGCGACGGCAACTGATCGCCGGTAACTGAAGTGGTTGTCGGTGATG
This sequence comes from Mycobacterium sp. MUNTM1, assembly GCF_054660795.1. NCBI lineage: Bacteria > Bacillati > Actinomycetota > Actinomycetes > Mycobacteriales > Mycobacteriaceae > Mycobacterium > Mycobacterium sp. MUNTM1. The sequence continues at coordinate 788 of NZ_BAAGDE010000140.1, read as the reverse complement.
ACCCGCTCGATGCTGGTGACACCGCAGGCGGCGAAGTGGGCAGCAGCTCGTCTGAGAAACGCCGCGCAGGTGGGCCCTTTCTCATCGGGCAAGATCTCGGAGTAGGCGAGCCGGGAATGGTCATCCACGGCGGAGTGCACGTAGTCAAAGCCGGTTCCGGCGACCTTGTGTGCGTAGGTGTCGCCGGCGGCTCGACCCTTGGCCTTCCATCCACCACCGTCCGGGATGCGACCAATCTTCTTGACGTCCATATGGATTAACTCACCGGGGCGTGCTCGTTCATAGCGGACCGCGGTGGTTTTCGAGGCCCGTATTGGTGCGCCGGTGAGCGGATCGCAGTCACGCAGATACGGCACCTGGTGGCGTCGCAGGATCGTACTGACGGTACGTGGCGACACTCCAAGCTCGGCCCCGATCCAGTCTTGGCCGCGGCGCTCACGAAGCCGCAATGTGATCACCGCGTCTTCAACAGCCGGCGCGGTCCGGCGCGGGCATCGTCGCGGCCGTGACGATCGATCTGCTAGACCCGCCGATCCGAGCTCGCGGAAACGACGGACCCATCGGTGCGCGCACTGCCGTGAAACGCCCAGCTCAGCCGCAACATGAGCGACCGGGCGTCGACCGCCAACGACCCGATCAACCAACAAAGCGCGGCCGTAAACGGTCAATCGAGCATTAGCGTGGGACACGAGGACCTCCGTGGGGTCGTGAAGACGTCAGATATCTCCACTAAGCCCGGAGGTCCTCCCCACAATCAACAACCGTCACCAACGTGTCTGCCGAGTACA
>NZ_BAAGDE010000139.1:0-1122 GCF_054660795.1 Mycobacterium sp. MUNTM1 | reverse complement strand
CTCGGTGGCATGCCACTGGCCGGTGCCGGTGCCGGCGGACACGGCGTCGCCGGTCCCAAGTACGGCTTCCGGCCCACCGTGATGGCCCGTCCGCCTTTCGCCGGCTGAGCACCGGCGATCACACGGCTGAACGATGAAAGGAGGTCCCCGCGACACGCCGCCGGAAATGGTCGTCGCGTCGATTCTTCGCGACGAGTTAATCGGCGATCAGATTTCATGCCGGGCGACGCGGGCCCGGCATCCCGGGCGCCGATTACCAGCAACTTTTTCGACCCGGGGCTGGTACCGTTTGCTATGACCGTGTTCTGAGGGGCAGCGGTCGAGGTCAGGCGCTGTTACTGTGTCGTTACAAAAAGTGAATTCGCAGTACCGCTAAGTGAACAATTGCAAACACCGGGCTTCCACACCGACCTGGGGGGCCCCAGTCATCTAGTCTCGCAGAGTCGGGGATTGAACTAGGAGGGAACAATATGTCGTTCGTGACCACACAGCCGGAGGCTTTGGCCGCGGCGGCCGGGAACCTGCAGGCTATCGGGTCGACCTTGAGCGCCCAGAACGCAGCCGCTGCAGCCCCAACGACGGGGGTGGTACCCGCCGCTGCCGACGAGGTGTCGGCATTGACCGCGGCTCAGTTCGCGGCGCACGCGCAGATGTACCAAGCGGTGAGCGCCCAGGCAGCCGCGATCCACGAGATGTTCGTGAACACCCTGTCCACCAGCTCCGGTTCGTATGCTGCGACCGAAGCGGCCAACGCAGCCGCCGCCCTGTAGCTCGGACAGGCGGTTCGGGGGCTTGGAACAGGTCGTCACCGAAATGGGTCCAACGTGACCGCCCCGCAGGGGACGATCGCAACACGCACTCCGTCAACTCAAACGCCGCGGTTCGGGTTTGACGTCCGTCTCACCGTGACAGCGCCCGGTGGCCGCCGGCTGACGGGAAGGGGGGGTCATTTCTATTCATTCGGCTCGGCGGTTGCGTAACGCGTAAACGATCCGGCCACCGTTCACCACATCATCCAATAACCACGTAGCAAGGAGACAGCCGACATGGCAACACGTTTTATGACCGACCCGCACGAGATGCGGGCGATGGCGGGCCGCTTCGAGGTCCACGCCCAGACCG
>NZ_BAAGDE010000138.1:0-1172 GCF_054660795.1 Mycobacterium sp. MUNTM1 | reverse complement strand
ACGATGTACCTGCACTTCCCGTTCGTCACGGTGCCGATTCCGATCAACCCGCCGCCGCCGCCCGGCCAGTAAGCACGTGGCAAACGCTGCCGACTGAGCGCACACTGGCAGTTACGGCAACGAGCGCCTAGGAGGTCGCGTGGGCGAGCACAGTGGGTTCGGATTCGACCCCGACGAGTTCGATCGAATGATCCGGGAGGGCAGCGAAGGGCTGCGCGACGTATTCGAGCGGATCAGCAAGTTCGTGGCCGCTCCCGGTGGCCGGACGGGCTGGTCCGCCGTTTTCGAAGACCTGTCGCGACGCCCGCGCAGTGCCCCGGAAACCGCCGGCGAAGCCGGTGAGGGTGTGTGGGCCATCTACACGGTGGACGCCAGCGGCGGCGCGCGCGTCGAACAGGTCTATGCGACCGAGCTCGATGCGCTGCGGGCGAACAAGGAGAACGTCGATCCCAAACGCAAGGTGCGTTTCCTGCCCTACGGCATCGCGGTCAGTGTGCTGGACGACGACGCCGAAGAGACTGCGTAGCAGCCGTTTTCGGCTCAGCCCTGCTGCACCACGTTCGAGCCACCGGAGTTGCTGATCTTCGGTGCGCCGAAGTGGTAGGTGACTTTGTTGTCGAAGCCGGAGGCCTCGATGCTGTCGACGGCCTCGATGGTGATCGAATTCTGCACGCCGGAGACCGACAGGCTGGTGCAATGCCCGGTGATCGTCACCGTGTTGGAAACCCCACTGACGCTGACGATGTTGTCGTTGCAGGCGATGGTCCGGTTCTCGTTGATGCCGGCGACGCTGAGCTCGGTGCCAGGCGGTGCGGCGGACGAGGTCGACGGTGAGGGTGACGTCCTGCGGGAGGTCGACGGGCCGGGATTCGTCGAAATGCTCGGCGGGTTAAACGTTCTGGAGATGGTCGGCGGCGTCGCGATGATCGATTTCACGCCGGAAAGCTGATGTGCGGCAAAGGCCGCGATGCCACCCGCGAGGGCGAGTATGCCGATGACGACGACCGTGCCGAGGATCCACCAGGCGCGGTTGCCGGAGGGACCTTGCTGGGGTGGGCCACCGTAGGTCCACGGCGACGGCGGCGGGGGCGGCGGGCGCAGATCCAGTTCGCCGCCGCGCGAGGCCAGGATGAGCGCCCCGCTGGCCGCCGCCAGGGCCGGTTGCGACGGCG
>NZ_BAAGDE010000137.1:0-1242 GCF_054660795.1 Mycobacterium sp. MUNTM1 | reverse complement strand
CGGACAGTTTTCATGTGATTCTGACGTAGCTTCGTGGTGTCTGGTACCCCAGCGACGAATGCAGCCGCTTGTTGTTGTAGATCCAGACGTAGGTAAACAAGCGTTGACGGGCATCGGCGCGGCTTCTCGGAATGCCCTTGGGGTAGAGCTCTTCGACTTTCAGCGAAGCGAACCAGGACTCCATGACGGCGTTGTCTCGTGGGTCTTTGCGCTCGCCGATCGACACGACCATTCCGTGTCGTCGGGCCAGTGTCGTCCATTCGTAGGCGGTGTATTGATAGCCCCGATCGGAGTGCACGATGCAACCTGGAGACGGCCGGCGAATCATGATGGCCTCGGCCAAAGCCTGCTGGGCCGTCGCTGCAGATTCCACCGGACTGGTCCTCCAGGTGATGATTTCGCGGTTATAGGCGTCCAGAATGGCGGCAACGTAAAGCCAGCCGTCGGTGGTCTTGATCAGCGTGGTGTCGGTGAACCACAACCGGTCGGGTTGCTCGGCGGCAAAGTTGCGCTGGACGTGGTCGACCAGATCCACCCGACGGTGAAACGGCACCGACCGACGTCGTATCTCGACCCGACCACGAAATGCCCGAATGCCGTTGCACCGCATGATCCGAGCCACACGATGACGTCCGACGACCAAATCTTGGCGGCGTAACGCCTGATGGATTCGGGGAGCCCCGTAATAGGAAAATTCGGCGTGCAGCGCCTTAATCTTGTCGAGCAGAGCGGCGTCTTCTGCTGCCCGACCCATCGGGGGGCTCGACACCCGTTTGACCCACCCGTAATACCCCGAACGCGACACACCCAGAACCCGGCACATCACGCTAATCTTCAGGCTGGGATCGGCGGCCTTCTCCGCGGCGATGTAGCAGTAGAGCTCTACAGCTCTTCCCGACGCGCGAAGAAGGCCAGCGCTTTTCCCAGGATCCTGACTTCCTCTTCTTTGCGAGCCAGCTGCCGCTCCAGCTCGGCAATCCGGGCACTCTGTTCGGTCTCCGCCGACTTCGCCGGCCGATGTTGAGCTAACTGCTCGCGCTTGGCCGCACGCACCCAGTTCGACACCGTGGTAGCCGACAACCCATACTCCGCCGCGATCTCTTTATACGACTTGTGGTTGCCCAGGTGCAGCGCGACGATCTGCTCCCTGAACTCCCGGGTGAACACCTGGCCCATCATGAGGACCTTTCCGCAACGGCCATACCGCTGCAATCCGGTGTCCGCTAAACCGGGGCAAGCCCA
>NZ_BAAGDE010000136.1:0-1249 GCF_054660795.1 Mycobacterium sp. MUNTM1 | reverse complement strand
TGGGGTGAGCCCGTTGTAGTGGTCCAGTCGTTGTGGGGCTCTGTTGCCCGGTCTGCGGGCAAGGAAGAATCAACGACGACATGGCATCGAACAAGCGTCGGCGGCATACGCCGGACCAGATCATCCGCAAGCTCGCCGAGGGCAACAAACTCCTGGGGGCCGGTCAGGAACTTGCCGAGGTGTGCCGGCACCTCGAGATCGCTGAGTCGACGTGGCATCGCTGGGTGGCCCAGTACGGGGGCATGAAGGCCAATGAGGCCAAGCGGCTCAAGGAACTTGAGGCCGAGAACGCCCGGCTCAAGAGATTGGTTGCCAACCAGGCCCTCGACATCGACATGCTCAAGGAGATTTCGGCGGGAAACTTCTGACCCCGAACCGCAAGCGCAGCGCCGTGGCGGCGTTGCGTGAGCGGTTCGGGGTGTCTGAGCGTCGTGCCTGCACGGTCGTGGGCCTGCACCGCTCCACGATGCGTCTGAGGCCGTCCTCGGTCACCACCGAGGAGGCCGAGTTGCGTGCCTGGCTGCGCCGGTTTGCCACCGACCGGCCTCGCTGGGGGTGGCGACGGGCGGCCAAGATGGCGCGGCGAGCCGGCTGGAAGGTCAACAACAAACGCATCCGCCGGCTGTGGCGTGAAGAGGGCCTGCGGGTGCCGCAGCGTCGCAGGAAGAAGCGTCTGACCGGTATCGGTGCCGCTGTTGGTGCGATGTCACCGATTCGTCCGAACGCGATCTGGGCGATGGACTTTCAGTTCGACACCACCGCTGATGGTCGTACCATCAAGATGCTCAACGTCATCGACGAGTTCACCCGCGAAGCACTCGCGATCAAAGTCGACCGCAGCATCGATGCCGATGGTGTCGTCGACGTCTTGGATCGCTTGGCCCTCACCCACAGGCCGCCGTGCTACGTGCGTTTTGACAATGGTCCCGAATTCGTGGCCCGCGCCGTCAGTGATTGGTGTCGATTCAACAGTGCTGGTTCGCTTTTCATCGATCCCGGCTCACCCTGGCAGAACGCCTTCATCGAATCGTTCAACGGCCGCCTGCGTGATGAACTGCTCAACGCGTGGCGCTTCGACTCTCTTCTGGAGGCCCGGGTGATCATCGAAGACTGGCGCTGCGATTACAACGCCAACAGGCCACACTCCGCCCACGGCGAACTCACCCCGACCGAGTTCGCTCTACAGTGGACCACGACCCACCAACCCCAAGCCGCATAGCGACTGGACCACCGAATGGGTCCCCCTCAG
>NZ_BAAGDE010000135.1:0-1328 GCF_054660795.1 Mycobacterium sp. MUNTM1 | reverse complement strand
GATGCTCCTATGCAGCGTCAAGGATGTGGAGTGGTGGGTTGAGGTCGGCTTGGAGGGCTCGGTAGAGCTCGCGGACGACGGCGCGTTTGAGGCAGCGGATGACTTCTTTTTTTGACTTGCCTTGTTCGGTTCGTCGGTGAAGGTAGTGCTTGGTGGGTTCGTGCCATCGCAGTCGATTGATGACGATGAGGTGGATCGCGCTGTTTGCGTCGCGGTCTCCGCCGCGGTGGAGGCGATGTCGTGTGATGTTGCCGCTGCTGGCGGGGATGGGTGCGACGCCGCAGAGTCGAGCTAGTGATGCTTCAGATTTGAGTCGGTCGATGTTTTGCCCGGCTGTGGTGAGGATTTGGCCGGCTGCTTCGGTGCCGACGCCGTTGACTGCCAACAGGTTTGGGGTATTCCGGGTGAGGAGATCGTCGAGTTCTTGGTTGGCTTCGTTGATCTCTTCGTCGAGCATCTGGATGCGTTTCGCCAGGCGACGCAGCATGCGGCGGGCGTTGATGGTGGGGTCGTCGAGGGCGGCGTCTTTGGGGATGCGTAGTTGTGCGCAACGGAGCACTAACGCGGCCCGGTCATAGCCAGACAACGTCGCGCGCAGACGTTCGGGCGCGCACCCCAGCAGACCGTGGATCTGATTGAGGGCGGATCGACGTGCTTTGACCGCACTGCGACGGGTGGCGCGGATTTGTCGGACGGATTCGACGTAGCCCTGGCGGGCTTTGGGTGTGGTGGTTGCGGACTCGCTTAAGACGGCTCGTGCGGCGTTGATGGCGTCGATCGGGTCGGATTTTCCCTGTCTGCGCCGGTCCTGGCGATTAGGTCGTGATACCTCGATCACTGTGATCTCGTGAGCCTGCAGGTAGCGTTGCAGTCCAGCGCCATAGGAGCCGGTCCCTTCGAGTCCTGCTTTGATGACGGTTCCGTGAGAACCCATCCAAGACAGCAATTTCCGGTAGCCGGTTTGCGTAGCAGCGAACTCGTGATCGGCGAGCAGTTTTCCGGTGTTGGCGTCCAGCACTGCGGCGTGATGGGTCCGTTTGTGGGTGTCGACTCCGGCCACGATGTGACGAGATGGGGGTTTAGTTGTCATGCTGGTACTTGCCGTCCTCTATTCGGGTGGATGGGTGGCGCCACCGGCGTTGACGGTTGGACACGACAGAAATGGGCGGCTTGTGTGCGCAAGCTCCTATGAAGTCACAGCCGTCGCGTCGGTGACGTCGAGCGCGTCACTCGCGGCGCCAGCCGGCAAATCCACGCAAGGACAACCAAGCGGCGTCAATGGACTTCAGAGTCAGACCACCGCCGCGAGCGACATCCCATTCTCTCTG
>NZ_BAAGDE010000134.1:0-1337 GCF_054660795.1 Mycobacterium sp. MUNTM1 | reverse complement strand
AACTTCAGCTGCTCACCCAATTCGGGCGCCAACGCATCGGCGCTCTGCAACGCATAAAACGCCGACGGGGTCTGGCTCAGCACGTTCACGCTTTCGCCAACCAGCAAGGTGTGCAGGTCTTCTGGCGATCGGACCACATCGTCGGGAACGATCACCAGCCGCCCGCCGTGCAGCAGCGCGCCGAAGATCTCCCAGACCGAGAAGTCGAAGGCCAGGGAATGGCATTGCGTCCAGACCTCGCCCGGGCTCAGTTGGGCGTCGACCGCCTCCAAGAGCTGGGTGACACTGCGGTGGGTGGCCGCCACCCCCTTGGGAACACCGGTCGAGCCCGAGGTGTAGATGATGTACGCGATGCTTTCCGCGTCCGGCACCGGCAGGCCGGTGGTGGGTTGGATGCGCGCGGCCGGGTCGTTGACGTCGACGATCGCGCCGTCGAACCCGTCCAGCCGGGGGCGCACCTCGGCGGTGGTCACCGCCGCGACCGGTGCGGCGTCGCCGAGCACGAACTGCAGCCGCGCCGCCGGCACGCCCGTATCGACCGGCACGTAGGCCGCCCCGGTCTTGAGCACCGCCAGGATGGCGACGATCGCCTCGGCCGACCGCGGAATCACCACGGCCACCCGCTCCCCCGGGCCCGCGCCCCGCTCGGCGAGCAGGTGCGCCAACTGGTTTGTGGACTCGTACAGCTCGCGGTAGGTCAGCGATCGCGCGCCGCAGGTGATCGCCACGGCCCCCGGGGCGCTGGCCATCTGCGCGGCGAACAACGCCGGAATCGACATCGACGCCATGGGCGGCACCATGACGATCGCGCGGTTGCCGGCCGCGTCGAGCCGGTCACGCTCGGCGTCCTCGAGCAGGTTGATCGCCGAAAGTCGTTGCGCAGGATCGGCGGTCATGGCGGTCAGCACCCGACGCAATCGGTCGATCAGCGTTTCGATGCTCGACGGATCGAAGACGTCGGTGCGGAATTCGACCGCGCCGCCGATGCCGGCCGGCCGGCCGTCGTCGGTCCAGCGTTCGGCGAGCGAGAACACCAGATCCATCCGCGCGACCTGGGTGTCCAGCGGTAGCGGAGTGACCCGCACGTCGCCCAGTTCCAGACCGGCGGCTGGGCCGTGACGCTGCCAGGGCAAGTTCTGCCAGGCCAACACCACCTGCACCAGCGGGTGATGCGCCAGGTTGCGGGTGGGGTTGAGCCGTTCGACGAGCACCTCGAAGGGGACGTCCTGGTGTTCGTAGGCGGCCAGGCTGCGCTGCCGTACCCGGCCCAGCAGTTCGGCGACGCTGGGGTTACCGCTCAGATCGACGCGCAGCACCAGGGTGTTGACGAAGAAGCC
>NZ_BAAGDE010000133.1:0-1384 GCF_054660795.1 Mycobacterium sp. MUNTM1 | reverse complement strand
ACGGGCCTTGACGCGTTGGTGGCGACGACAGCGCCGATTTCGCCAACCCGACCCGTGGTAGCAGAGGTGATATCTAGTGCAACAGTTGCCCTGCTATCACTTCCACTGTCGTCCCCGCTACCAGCTGTCGTGTCGGGCGGTGCTATCGGATGCATGGTCGTCGGTGGATACTCCTGTGCTAGCAGCTACGCTAGCTGCGCCGCTGTCACCCCTGCGATCATGCGCAGTATCGCCTGCGCTAGCGGTCACGCGCACGTTTTGCACTATCGGGCACCGGGCTGGTTCGTGGTGTCGGATGTGTCAGCCGTCCTGCTATCGTTTACGGTAACGTGCTACAGTGCCGTAGGTGATTGCAGCCACAGGAAAGGTGCGTAATAGTGGGTGACAGCACTTCAGGTGTAGCGGTGCACAGCGCCGTGCGCGATATTGCGGGTGAAGGGGTGCACGGCGGGGCTGACGGGTCGTATGCGCAGCCAAGCGCGGCTGGGCTGTCCACAGCGGAGGTCGCGCTTCAGCGACTGGGAATTCCAGCTACGCCGGCCTTGCTCGAGCTGCTTCCGCGGCTGATCGTCACCGTCGCGGCCTGGAAAGGCGGCGTAGGCAAGACGGAGATCGCCAAAGAACTCGCCTGGCTTTTCGGCGCCGTCCTCGTTGATCTCGACTGGGACGAAGGTGGCGCAACCCGCGCTTGGGGCTATCGCCACGAAACCCGCACCACGGCGCCACTGCTGGACGCGATCGACGCCGGCCGTGTCCCGCGGCCTCTGTCCGGGGGTGGTGTCCGGGCTGACTTGATTCCATCTCACCCCGATTTCGCCACCAACCAACCACCGGCCGATCGAATGGCAACCTCACTGGAGCAGTGGTCTCAATCGCTGGGGCGACCATTGGTCGTCGATACCCATCCCGGTGGTGTGAGCTCCACGATGGGCGCCGTCGCGGCCGCGCATGTGATCGTCGTGCCAGTCAACCTCGAGACACGGGCACTGAAAGCCACTGAGAGCATGGCCAAGGAACTGCAGGGCGGTTACCCGCTGCTGTTTGTGATCAACCGCGTGGAAGCAGCACCAGAAGCTGAGCTCAGGCAGCTGGAAACACTAAGCGAGACCTTCGGAATCCCGGTTGGTCCCGTGGTGTCCAGCCACACTTTCCTCAAGCGCCGCAAACTCACGATGGCGGTCTGCGCTCCGGGGCGCTCAGGCGAAGTTCCTGCCCGAGCGGCCGGATTCGTCACGGAAATGCACGGGGTTGCGAAGAGCATTCTCGACCTCGCGGTCCTCAAGGCGCGACAGTAGGAGAGAGGGAGACGACACGATGAGTACTGATGGAATTTCAGCGCTGCGCAGCCGCAAAGCCAGCCGCAACCAGCGTCAAGCACCGCCCC
>NZ_BAAGDE010000132.1:0-1385 GCF_054660795.1 Mycobacterium sp. MUNTM1 | reverse complement strand
CACGTCAAGGTGGTGGGCCCGGTGAACTACGCGACGATATTTCCCGTCTGCCGCGCGGTGGTCCATCACGGCGGTTCGGGCACCACCGCCGCGAGCCTGCGCGCCGGAGTTCCCACGCTGATTCTGTCGATGGATGCCAATCAGACAGTCTGGGGCGCTCAGCTCAAACGACTGAAAGTTGGTACCACGCGCCGGTTTTCGGCAACGGACCGGGAATCGTTGGTGTCGGACCTGCGCCGGATCCTGGCCCCGGACTACGCTGCGCGCGCACGTGAGATCGCCGCCCGGATGACCAAGCCGGTCGACAGCGTGGTCAAGGCCGCCGACGTGGTGGAGAATTTCGTCAGCTCGCGCAGCCGCACCCGTTCCAGCTAGCTCGTCATCGCGATTGTGCAGGGCGAATAGCCGGTTCAGCTATCGAATCGCGGTATCCGGACCGACTTCTCACTTTCCTGAGACACGGTGTCGATCGTCTGGCAGACTTACGTAGGATCAGGCGGCGACACCTGGGGTTCAGCCAAACCACCCGGCGTTGTCATACTTCTACGGTCGGGGGGAAAGGCCGATGGGGTTGGGTTTGTCGCACTCGACTGCACCGGTGCGCACTCGCGATCGTTTCTGGCCTCGGGCAGCCAAATCCGTTGCGAAACAACTACATTCAATGTCTCTGACCACATCGCAGGGCCAATGGCGGGCCGCAGGCTACCGAGCCAGAACGCCGCAGTCAAAGTTGCCCATGCCGTCGGAGATTGATTAAGGTATTAGTCGCGATGAAATTTGCTGTGGCAAGCTATGGAACGCGTGGGGATATAGAACCTTGCCTCACCATCGGTCGTGAGCTGATGCGACGGGGGCATTCGGTTCGGATGGCCGTCCCGCCCAATCTCGTCGGGTTGGCCGAAGCGGCCGGGCTTCCGGCGATCGGCTATGGCCCCGATATGCACGACTTTTGGAGCGACGAGTTCATTCGCGACTTCTGGAAGAACTTCGTCAAGGGACCCATCAGCCTGATGCGCGAAGCCTGGGAACCAGTGCTGCGGAACTGGCAGGAAATGAGCTCGGCGCTGATGTCGGTGGGTGCCGGCGCCGATTTGCTGTTCAGTGGCCAGCTTTACCAGGATTTGGCCATCAATGTCGCCGACTACTACGGCATTCCGATGGCCACGTTGCATTACATTCCGATGCGGCCGAACGGCCAACTGCTTTCGAGGGTGCCCGGCCCGTTGGTCCGCACCGGTATGTCGATCTACGACTGGATGTGCTGGCGGATGAACAAGAAGGCCGAGGATCGGCAGCGCCGTGAGCTCGGCCTGCCGACCGCCACGGTCGCCTCGCCGCGACGCATCGCCGAACGCGGTTCGCTGGAGATTCAGGCCTACGACGAC
>NZ_BAAGDE010000131.1:0-1673 GCF_054660795.1 Mycobacterium sp. MUNTM1 | reverse complement strand
CCACCGACATTTAGGTTTAGTGGGCGTCCGCGGACGGCGCGAGCCCACCGACCGGAACATCTTGGTGATTCCTGATTTTTGAGTGGCCGTCCGAGGGCGCGTCTCGGGTGCCGACTGGTGTCTCTATTCGGGAACTTGGAGCCGCTGGAGAGCGGACTTCTACTTACGGAATGTCTGGGCCATGCCCGTCGGAGCCGGGGACTGACCTGGATCCGTCGAAAGGATGTGCGTGGAACTGATATTGGGTATCGACCTGGCCTGCCGGACTGCTCACCAAGCATCGCTGGCTCGCCCTGATGGGACGTTCGTATGGACCGGACGAAAGTTCTTCACCCGACCCGCCGAACTTGAGAAACTTTGGAAGGCGATCGAACTCGGCAAGCAAGACACGCTGCGCGTCGTGATGGAGCCGACCCGCAACGCATGGGCCCCGCTCGCATCGTGGTTTCGCCACCGCGGCGCCCGGATCTCGATGGTGCCCACCACCCAGTCGGCAGACCTGCGCGCCTACTACTCCAAACACACCAAAAACGATCGTCTGGATTCCAGGCTGCTGGCCCGACTGCCGCTGCTGCACCCCGAAGGGCTGCGCGAGCACACCGGTGACGGTCCGGCCGAACCGCTGCGACGGGTCGTCAAAATCCGCTCCTCGATTGTCAAACGCCGCACCGCGGTCTTCCAGCGACTCGACGCCCAACTCGAGCTGCTCGGGCCGGCCTGGTACGACGCCCTGGGATCCAACTACGGCAAGGCCGCACTGGCGCTGCTCGCCCGCTACGGCGACCCCCACAGCCTGATCCGTCTCGGACACGCCCGGCTGACCCGGTTCCTGATCCGCCATTCTCGCGGCGCCTGGCGTGAACCCCACGCCACCATGCTGTTGACCGCTGCCCAAGAATCACTGCAGCTGTGGGGATCTGGCGCGGATGCCCGCATCGACTTCGCCGAACTGGCCGCCGATATCGCCACCGAGGCCGAACAAGCTCAGATGCTCACCGAGCAGATCGACGACCTCGACGAGCGCTGCGCCAACCTCTACGCCGAGGCCGACCCCACCGCAATCATCGCCTCAGCACCCGGCGTTGGGCCCGTCACCTGCGCCATCATCGCCGGCCGCATCGGCGACCCGCACCGATTTCATTCCCTGGCCGCGATCCGCGCCTATTCGGGTCTCGTTCCCAAGCTCAGCCAGTCCGGACAAGCCGAACACCAGCACGGGCTCACCAAAGCTGGCGACCCGCTACTGCGTGAAGCCCTCTTCAACGCCGCCGACCAGGCCCGCAAAATTGATCCGCAACTGGCCGCAAAATACCAACGCCTGATGAGCACCGAGCGACACCACGACTCAGCGATCTGCCACATCGCCACCATCCTGCTCACCCGCATTGCCACCTGCTGGCGCACCGGCCAGCACTACGTTCTGCGCGACACCGACGGCCGCCCGGTCACCGAGGAGGAAGGCCGCCGCACCATCCGCACCCACCACACCGTCGACAAGAAGACCCGCATCAACGCTGCTAGCAAGCGTTACTCACAACGCCAGAAAGGCAGGACAGGCCGGGAACAACAGGAGTCGCCAAGCGCTCCAATTCACCGGCCCGTCCATCCCAGGATAAAACCCACCGAAGTCGCTTAACTCCACCGAAGCCGCTTGACTCTCGTTAGGAACTCAA
>NZ_BAAGDE010000130.1:0-1778 GCF_054660795.1 Mycobacterium sp. MUNTM1 | reverse complement strand
GGTGGTCACCACCGCGCCGCCGGCGCCCGTCTACACCCCGAGACGCACGGCGCCGCCGACAACCGCGCCGCCGCAACCGACCATCACCACAACGGTTCCGCCGCCACCGATGGAAACCACGACCACGCCGCCGCCACCGCCGCCGCCGACCACCACCAGCACGACGGTCCCGATGACGACGGAGTGGATTCACGTTCCGCTGCTGCCGATACCGATTCCGGTACCGGTTCCCCAGCAGCAGGCCCCGTCGACCCCGCAATACCCGCAATATCAGCCGTATCCGGGCAATCAGTATCCGGGGAGCCAGTATCCGCAGTATCCGGGAAGCTCACAGAATCCGTTCCTCGGGCCGGGTTACTAGCGTCGTTCCTGCGTACGCACACCTCCTGCGCCCCTAGACGCACGCGCGTAACGTTTAGGTCACCAAGTTCAGGCGGGGTTCATCCCGCCATGCCCTTGCGAAGGGCGTTGAAAAAGACCTTGGAGGCGTTACGTGGACATCGTGCTTGGGGTGTCGATGGCTCCCAGGACAGTCCGCCTGGTGGCGATCGAAGGCCAAAACGCTGACGGCGTGACCGTCGAACAAGAAGAGTTCGCGGTTCGGGCCGCAGGGAAGTCGGTCGATCAGGTGGTCGACGCGATCATCGGAAGCCGCGAAGGGGTGCTGGAGGGCGGTCACCGGTTGACCTCGACCGGGGTCACCTGGAGCGACCCCGCCGGCGTGGGAGCGCTACGGGACGCGATCGCCACCCACGAGCTGGGCGGCGTGATGTTGGTCGCACCGCTGCTCGCCGCGGCCGCGCTGGCGCAGACCGTCGGTTACGCGCTGGGCTACGAGCGCCTCGCGATGCTGTTCGTCGAGCCGGCGAACGCGACGCTGGCCGTGGTCGACGTTGCCGACGGCTCCATCGTCGACCTGCACCGGCGCCAGACCGGCGACGGTCGCGCGGGAGGCCTGGCCGCGGAACTGGCGACGATGGTCTCCGGACTGGACGCGCGCGGGTCCCGGGCCGACGGCGTATTCCTGATCGGCTGCGGAACCGACATCGTGGCACTGAAGTCCACGCTCGAGGCGGCGACCTCACTTCCGGTCACCGGGCCCGAGGAGCCGGACATGGCTCTGGCCCGCGGGGCGGCGCTGGCGTCGGCGAACGCGCCGCTGTTCGCGTCGTCGACGGCGGCCCTGGCCTACGCGCTGGACCCGGGCACCGGAGAGCTGAGCCCGCCCGCGATCAGCCCGACCTACCTGGACGCCTGGGATGACCTCGACTTCGGCACCGACGTCCGGGCGTACAGCGCCGTCCCGGACGAGGACGAGAAGCCCCCGCGGCGGCCCTGGTCCATGTTGCTGGCCGGTAGCGCCCTGGCCGCCATCGTCGCCGCGATCGGCGGGGTGGTGCTGGTGACGTTGACGTCGGATAGCCCGGGGTCCGACGGTCGGCACAATTCGGGCGTGAGCATCGCCACGCCGAGAGTCCAGCTACCGGCGCCGCCGCCGAGCAACCCGCCGCAGGCGCAGCTGCCGGCCCCGAGCCCCGCACCGTCGCCCGCACCCGCGCCGAGCCCATCGGAGGTGGCCGCTCCGGCCCCCGCACCGTCGCCGGTGCAGCAGCCCGCGCCGCAGACCCCGGTCACTGCGCCGCCCGCGGCGCCGGTCTATCGCGCCCCGACCCGGCAGGCCCCGCAGTACGTGCCGCCGCCCGTCCGGCAGGCGCCCCCACCGGTCCAAGAGGCGGCGCCCCCGCCGGCCGCACCCGCGCCCCCGCCGGCCGCACCCG
>NZ_BAAGDE010000129.1:0-1799 GCF_054660795.1 Mycobacterium sp. MUNTM1 | reverse complement strand
ACGTTGAGCCCGGCTTCGAGCAGCTTGACGTAGTCCGGGATGGCCAGCGCGTCGCGCTCCGGACCGCTGGCCGCATAGATGACGCAGTCGGGTTTGAGCGCGATCAGCGCGTCGGCGTCGTTGGTGGCTTTCAGGCCGATCGGCTCACCGCCGGCCAGCTCGCCCGCGTCCTTGCCGACCTTGGCATCCGAGTGCACCCACACGCCGACCAGGTCCAGATTGGGGCGCCGCTGAATCGCGCGGATAGCGATCGAGCCGATGCCACCCGTCGCCCACACCACCACGCGATGAGCCGTCATCTTGTTCCTTCCGGGTGCGTGCGCGACGAAAGCTTAGGCGTCCGTTGCCCTTACGGCAGCAGTAACCCAACGTTCGTCTCGGAAGCTAACAGCCGCTATGCCGCACGGTCAAGGGTTTAAGAGAGTAAGTACTATCCTAAAGAACAAATCTTAGGTTAATCTGCAGCTGTGACGGCCGACCAGCGTTTTGCCCGCCTCCGAGCGACAACTCGGGGCGCCGCGCACTGATGTTCACGCTCAGGTTCGACATGCGCGCACCGAGCGGGGGCGCCGCGGCCACCGATCTGTACGCAGCGGCCATCGACATGTGCGCGTGGGCGGAAACGCGAGGCGCCGCGCTCGCGGTGCTCTCCGAGCATCACGGCGCCGACGACGGTCATCTGCCGGTGCCGCTCACATTGGCAACGGCGGTAGCGGCCAGGACGCGCACGTTGGCGATCCTGCTGGCCGCGGTGCCGATTCCGCTATGGGACCCGGTCCGGCTCGCCGAGGAGATCAGCGTGCTGGACCTGATCAGTCGCGGCCGGGTGTCCTACGCCTTCGGGGTGGGGCATCGGCGCGAGGAATACGAGCACTTCGGCGTCGACATGAGCACGCGCGGTCGTGTGGCGGACGAGATGCTGGACGTCCTGGGTCCGCTGGTGCGCGGTGAGCCCGTCGAATATCGGGGGCGCACGGTCCGCGTCACCCCGCCGTGCGCCTCGCCCAACGGGCCGATGGTGCTGATCGCCGGCGGCAGTATGGCCGCGGCGCGGCGGGCCGGCCGGCATGGACTGGGGTTCATCTCGCAGACCGCGTCGCCCGGCCTGAAGGAGTACTACGAGGAGCAGTGCCGCGCGCACGGGCACGAACCCGGGATCATTCAGTTTCCCCAACCGGGCGCTCCGACAGCGGTTTTCGTGGCCGACGATGTCGATGCGGCCTGGGATGAGCTCGGCCCGCACCTGCTGCACGACGCGAAGACGGCGGCGTCCTACCGGCCGCACGACGACTCGGTCGCCAGCATCACCCGCGCCGCCACCGTGGCGGAGCTTCGAGTGGACGGCGGTCCGTACCGCATCTTCACCCCGGACGAGGCGGTCGACTACGTGCGCGGCGGGCAACTGCTGCCCTTGCACCCGCTCTGCGGCGGGGTCGCACCGGGGGTGGCGTGGCCCTATCTCGAGCGGGCCGCGGCCGCCATTGCAGACGACCAGTGAGGAGAGTGCCCATGCGTGTTGTCGTGTGGTCGACCGGCGGAGTCGGTTCGAACGCGATCGATGCCATCCGGCGACGGCCGGACCTGGAACTTGTTGGCGTGTGGGTGCATTCACCCGACAAGGTCGGCAAGGACGCGGGCGTGCTGGCCGGCGGGGAGCCCATGGGCGTCACGGCCACCAACGACGCCGACGCGCTGATCGCGAAGGCCCCCGACTGCGTGGTGTATGCGGCCAGCGGTCCGGAGCGCGACGCGCTGGCCATCCCGGACTACGTCAAGCTGCTCGAAGCCGGGCTCAACGT
>NZ_BAAGDE010000128.1:0-1803 GCF_054660795.1 Mycobacterium sp. MUNTM1 | reverse complement strand
GCGTTGGGGTGTTCGTTGGTGCCGGTGTCGGTGGTGGGGTTGTTTGGTGGGCAGGTGGGGCGGTCGCCGGGTGCGGTGGCGGTGTCGTGTGGGGGTCGGTCGTGGTCGTATCGGGAGGTTGATGAGGCGGCTAATCGGTTGGCGCGTGTGTTGGTGGGGTGTGGTGCGGGTCCGGGTGTGGTTGTGGCGCTGTTGTTGTCGCGTTCGGCGGAGGCGGTCGTGGCGATGGTGGCGGTGTTGAAGTCGGGGGCGGCGTATTTGCCGATTGATCCGGCGTTGCCGGATGCGCGGGTGGGGTTCATGTTGGCCGATGCGGGGCCCGGGGTTGCGGTGACGAGTGCGGATTTGGTTGCGCGGTTGGGCGGGTTTGGTGGGGTGGTCGTCGATGTGGATGATCCGGTGATCGCGACGCAGCCTGCTACGGCGGTGGCGGTGGCGTCGCCGTTTGATGTGGCGCATGTGATGTATACGTCGGGTACTACGGGTGTGCCCAAAGGTGTTGCGGTCACGCATCATAACGTGACGCAGTTGTTTGATGGCCTGGATTTGGGTTTTGCGTTGTCGGGTCAGCAGGTGTGGACGCAGGTCCATTCGTATGCGTTTGATTTTTCGGTGTGGGAGATTTGGGGGGCGTTGCTGCATGGGGGCCGGTTGGTGGTGGTGCCCGATGCGGTGGCGCGTTCGCCTGAACAGTTGCATGCCTTGTTGGTGCGTGAGGGTGTGACGGTGTTGACTCAGACGCCGTCGGCGGCGGCGGTGTTGTCTGCCGAGGGTCTGGACGGTATGGCGGTGGTGGTGGGTGCCGAGCCGTGTCCGTCTGAGTTGGTGGGGCGGTGGGCGCCGGGGCGGGTGATGGTCAATGTTTACGGCCCGACTGAGACCACTATGTGGGTCTGTCATAGTGCGCCGCTGACCTCGGGGCTGGGTGGGCCGCCGATCGGTTCGCCGGTGACGCGGGCGGCGTTGTTCGTGCTCGACGAGTGGCTGCGTGCGGTGCCGGCCGGGGTGGTGGGGGAGTTGTATGTGGCTGGTCACGGGGTTGGTGTGGGGTATTGGCGGCGCCCGGGATTGTCGGCGTCGCGCTTTGTGGCTTGTCCGTTCGGTCAACCGGGTCAACGTATGTATCGCACCGGGGACCTGGTGTGGTGGGGGCCTGATGGGCAGTTGCGCTATCTTGGCCGCGCTGATGAGCAGGTCAAGGTGCGGGGGTATCGCATCGAGTTGGGCGAAATCCGTGCGGCGTTAAGCGTTTTGGATGGTGTTGAACAGGCGGCGGTGCTGGTTCGTGAAGATCGTGTCGGCGAGAGGCGTCTCGTCGGCTATGTGACTGGAGCCGCTGACCCGGCCGACATTCGGGCCCGGTTGGGTCAGCGGCTCCCCACTTACATGGTGCCGGCGGCGGTGGTGGTGCTCGATGCGCTGCCGCTGACGGTCAACGGCAAGCTGGATACCCGTGCGCTGCCCGCCCCCGACTATCACGGCGGGGATCGATACCGGGCTCCAGAGACCGCCATCGAGGAGATCCTGGCCGGCATCTACGCCCAGGTGCTGGGCCTCGAGCGGGTCGGTGTCGACGACTCCTTCTTCGACCTCGGCGGTGATTCCCTGTCCGCGATGCGCCTCATCACCGCAATCAACACCGGCCTAAACGCCCATCTAGGAGTCCGAGCACTATTCGAGGCACCCACCATCGCCGAATTGGCGCACCGCGTGCAGGGCGGCGTCGGCCGCGCCGACCGGTTGGTGCCCGCCGAACGCCCCGCGCAGCTGCCATTGTCGTTCGCCCAATCTCGCCTGTGGTTC
>NZ_BAAGDE010000127.1:0-2003 GCF_054660795.1 Mycobacterium sp. MUNTM1 | reverse complement strand
GGGGCGGCGGGGGTGCGGCGGGCACTCCCGCGTAACCGCCGATCTCGGTCGGCTTGGGGAAGGATTCGTTGGACGTGCCCTTGAGCGCGCCGTCCATGGTGGACTTCCAGATGTCCGACGGCAGCCCCGAGCCGTAAACCGGTCCACCGGAAGCCGTTACCAGCGGGCTATCGCCCTTGGCGGTGCCCACCCACACCGCGGTCGACAGCGACGGCGTGTAGCCGACCATCCAGGCGTCCTTGTTCGAGGTGGTGTCACCGAGCTGGGTGGTGCCCGTCTTGGCCGCCGACGGCCGGCCGCCGGCCAGGGCGTGGCCGCGCGAATAGGCGGCGATCGGCACCATGGCCGCCGTGGTGTTATCGGCGACGGCCTTGGGGATGCGCTGCTCGGTCTTGTTGTCGGAGTTGGCCGCGTCGAACAGGACCTGGCCGTCGGAGTTGACGACTTTTTGCACGAAGTGCGGGCGATGATAGACACCGGAGGCCGCCAACGTGGCGTACGCCGAGGCCATGTCGAACACCCGGGTTTGATACTGGCCCAGCACAACTCCGTTGTTGGGTGGTCCGCCCTTGCCGTCCTCGGACAGGGTGTGGGCGACGCCGGGGAAGCTGGTCGCGACGCCGGCTTGGTGCGCGGCGTCGGCGACGGCCTGCGGGCCGCCCTTGAGCTTGAGCATCAGCCGGTAATAAGAGGTGTTCAACGACATCTTGAGCGCCTGGGCGATGTTGCAGGTGCCACAGCTCTCGCCCTCGACGTTGGTGATCTTGATGCCATCAACGGTCAGCGGTGAGCTGTCCACCTGGAAGCCCAGGCCGATCCCCTGCTCGAGCGCGGCGATGAGGCAGAACACCTTGAACGACGACCCGGTCTGCAGGCCGGCCTGAGCGAAGTCGAAGCCGTTGGCGTCGGTGCCGCCGAAGTAGGCCCGTATCGCGCCGTCGTGTGGATCGACCGAGACTGCGGCCGAACGCATGTCGGGGTCCTGGCCGTCGAGGTACTTCGACACCGCGTTCTCCGCCGCCTGTTGGGCCTTCGGGTCGATGGTGGTGGTGACCTGCAGGCCCTGCGTGTTCAGGGTCCGCTCGTCGATGTTGAACAGCTCCATCAACTCTCTGGTCACCTGACGCTCGATCAGCCCGTTGGGCCCGGTCGTCTGGTTCTGCGCGCGCGCCTGATCCGGCGGCACGGTCGGCGGAAACGCCTGCGCCGAACGATCATTCGGAGACAGCGCTTTGGTTTCCACCATGCCGTCGAGCACCCAGGCCCAGCGGGCGCGGGCGCCCTGCGGATCGACCGCCGGGTCCAGCGAGGACGGTCGCCGGATCAGCGCCGCCAGCAGTGCACCCTCGGAAACCGTGAGCTGCTCGACGGGCTTGTTGAAGTAGGCCTTGGCGGCGGCCGAAATCCCGTAGGCGCCCCGCCCGAAGTAGATGATGTTCAGATAGGCCTGCAGCACATCGTCTTTCGACCACTCCCCCGACATCTTCGTGGCGATGACGAGTTCCTTGGCCTTGCGCATCAGGCCGCTGACCCCGTGCTGGGCCGAGCCGACGAGCGCATTCTTCACATACTGCTGCGTGATCGTCGACCCACCCTGCAGGTCACCGCTGCCGAAGAGGTTGTTGTTCACCGCGCGCACGAAACCGGTGAAGTCGAACCCCGGGTTCGAGTAGAAATTGCGGTCCTCGGCGGCGATCACCGCCTGGCGCACATGCACGGGGACTTGGTTGATGTTGACGTCGACCCGATTGCCCTCCGGCGGGATGATCTTGGCGATCTCCGAGCCGTCGCTGGCCAGGATCGTCGAAACCTGGTTGGTGCGAAGGTCCCCCGGCTTGGGGATGTCGACGATGAAGTAGGCCATCGCGAACGTCACGATCGGCAACAACACCAGCACCGCCGCGCAGATGTACGCCCCTCGCCGCACCCACAGCCAATTGATCTGCTCGGTCCAGGCCCAGTCGCGCCACGGGGGTACGGGAAGCCCGCCGGGACCGGTGGGG
>NZ_BAAGDE010000126.1:0-2004 GCF_054660795.1 Mycobacterium sp. MUNTM1 | reverse complement strand
GAGATCGACCCCACCCGGCCGATCTCCACCCCGTTATAGGTCACCTTCGAACCCGGATCCATCACCAACCCGGCCCGCGCCGCCAGCATGGTCAGCTGGGTTTTGGGGGTGAAGTTGCCCCGGAACTGCCCGTAGACCAGGGCCAGCGCGATCGCGGCGACGACCAGGATCGCCACGCCGGCCAGCTTGTACGGCGGGGTCCGTGGGGCGTTGGTTTGAATCGGTCGGGCCATGGCGGTTACACCGTGAGTGCGAAGTTGGGGTTGACGCCGTAGAGCGCCAACGCGGCGGCCAACACGACAACCTGTACCGACACCAGCGAGAAGCGCATCGAGCGGCCGACGGCCTCACCCACGCCGACCGGACCGCCGCCGGCGTTGTACCCGTAGAAGCAGTGGGTGATCATCACGACCGCGGTGATGATGATCGCCTCCAGGAACGACCAGAACACGTCGTCGGGACGCAGGAACGTTCGGAAGTAGTGCTCGTAGGTGCCGTTCGACTGCCCGTACAGCACCGTGGTGGTGATCTGCGGGGACAGGAAACACATGATGATCGCCATGGCGTAGATCGGGATGATCACGACCAGGCCGGCCATGATGCGGGTGGAGGCCAGGAACGAGATCGATTTGATGCCCATCACTTCCAGGGCGTCGACCTCCTCGCTGATGCGCATGGCACCCAGCTCCGCCGTGGCGCCGGCGCCGACCGTGGCGGCCATGGCGATGCCGGTGACGACGGGCGCGGCGATGCGCACGTTGATCAGCGCGGCGAAAAACCCGGTGAACGCCTCGACGCCGATGTTGCCGAGCGAGGCGAAACCCTGGATGGCGACCAGCGAGCTACCGGACAACGTCACGAAGCCGACGATCGCGACGGTGCCGCCGATGACCGCCATGGCGCCGGTGCCCATCCCGATCTGGGCGATCAGGCGCAGCGTCTCCTTGCGGTAGTTACGCAGCGCGTGCGGGATGTGCCCGACCGCGACGGTGCCGAACCACGCCATCTGGCCGATGTCGTCGAGGCCGCGGGACGCCGCGAGGCCGTAGCGGTTGAGGTTCTCTGCCGCCCGCGGGAAGCGGGAGCGAAAGACGGCGGAAGTTGACATGTCAGTGCCCCGTCCCGAACCGCACGCCGATGGTCGTCAGCACCACATTGACGGCGTAGAGCGCGACGACGCAGAGCACGACGGTCTCGTTGACCGCGGTGCCCAGGCCCTTGGAGCCGCCGCGCACGGTCAGGCCGCGGTAGCAGCCGACCAGTCCGGCGATCAGGCCGAAGACGGCGGCCTTGACCGTCGCGATGACGACCTCGGGCAGGCCGGTGATGGTGGTCAGGGTGGCCAAGTAGGCGCCGCCCGACACGTTCTGTAGGTAGACGCCGAACAGGTAGCCGCCGACCAGGCCCACGGTGATCACCAGGCCGTTGAGCAGGGTGGCGACCAGGGTCGCGGCGACGACGCGGGGCACCACCAGCCGGTGGATCGGGTCGATGCCGAGCACTTCCATCGCGTCGATCTCTTCGCGGATGGTGCGGGCACCCAGGTCGGCGCAGATCGCGGTCGAGCCGGCGCCGGCGACCACCAGCACCGTGGTCAGCGGGCCGAGCTGGGTGACGGCGCCGATCGCGGCGCCGGCGCCGGACAGGTCAGCCGCACCGAACTGGGCGAGCAGCACGTTGAGCGTGAAGATCAGCAGCACGGTCAGCGGGATCGACACCATGATGGTCGGCAGGAACGCCACCCGCATGATGAACCAGCACTGCTGGATGAACTCCCGGTACTGGAACGGCCAGCGGAACAGCGCCTTCCCGGTGAGCACGCACATCCGGAAGAATCCCCCGACAAGCGTCAGGGGCGTCTCGAGTTGGTCGCGTACATAGCCAACCAAGTAGGGACCCCGCCGACTTGTCGACGTTGAAGTCACCGCTGCCCCCTCTGGCCGTCACCGCGCGCTCCCTGGCGTCGCGGCGGATCGTCTAGCACGCCTCGCCCCCTCACCGTCC
>NZ_BAAGDE010000125.1:0-2129 GCF_054660795.1 Mycobacterium sp. MUNTM1 | reverse complement strand
ACCGCACCCGGCGACCGCCCCACCTGCCCACCAAACAACCCCACCACCGACACCGGCACCAACGAACACCCCAACGCCCGCCGATTACCGAACGCGCTCAGCCGTTCGTGCTCGGCGTTGTCGACCACATCGATCGACGAGAGCCGCCGGGTCGGGTCCTCGGTCACGGCGACCAACACCCGCCGCAGCCGTTCGATCAGGGTGCGGATGCTGTCGGCGTCGAACACGTCGGTGCGAAACTCGACCGTCCCGCCGATCCCCGCCGGCGTGCCGTCATCGCTCCACCGAGCGAACATCGAGAACGTCAAATCCATGCGGGCGGTGCGGGTTTCAACCGGCTCGGCGGTGACGTGCAAGTCGCCGAGATTCAGCTCCGCGGGGTCGTTGCCCTGCCAGGCCAGCATCACCTGCACCAGCGGGTGATGCGCCAGCGAGCGGGTGGGGTTGAGCCGTTCCACCAGCACCTCGAACGGGACGTCCTGGTGTTCGTAGGCGGCCAGGCTGCGCTGGCGCACCCGGCCCAGCAGTTCGGCGACGCTGGGGTTACCGCTCAGATCGACGCGCAGCACCAGGGTGTTGACGAAGAAGCCCACCACGTCGTCCAGCGCGGGATCGCGCCGCCCCGCGATCGGAAAGCCCACCACCACATCAGAACTCGCGCTGAGCTTGGCCAGCAGCACCGCCAACGCCGCCTGCACCACCATGAACTCGGTGGCGTTGTGCGCCCGCGCCACCTCCCGCACCCGCTGCTGCAACTGCGCCGGCCAGTCGATGTCCACACTGGCCCCGCGGTAATCGGCCACCAACGGATACGGCCGATCCGTCGGCAGCTCAACATGTTCGGGCAATCCCGCCAACTCGCGCAGCCAATACTCAAGCTGCCCGGCGATCGGGCTGGCCGGATCGTCCAGATCACCGAATTGGGCCCGCTGCCACAACGTGTAATCCACGTACTGCACCGCCAGCGGCTCCCACTCCGGCGCACGGCCGTCACACCGGGCGGCGTACGCGAGGCCCAGGTCGCGCACCAGCGGATTCAGCGACCAAGCATCCGCAGCAATATGATGGACCACCGCCACCAACACATGCTCGTCATCGCCGCAACGGAATAGCTTTGCTTGTATGGGTATTTCGGTTGCGAGGTCAAATGCGTGACTTGCCGCGGCATCAACAGCCTCCTTTATCCGTGCCGGTGACCAACCGGCGGTATCAACTACGTCCCACCCGACGTCCACCCGCTCCGCGGGTATCACCACCTGTCGTGGTGTTCCGTCGCAGACGGCGAGCACCGTGCGCAAGCTCTCGTGGCGCGTCACCACATCGAGCAGCGCAGCGTGCAGGGCCCGCACGTCCAATCGCCCGCGCAGGCGCAGCGCCGCCGGCATGTTGTACATCGGCGAGGGCCCCTGCAACTGGTCGATGAACCACAACCGGGACTGCGCAAACGACAACGGCACCGACGCCGGTCGTGGACCCGCCAGCACCCGGGCACTCCGCACACTGCCGTCGCCGAGCCGCAGCGCCAATTGGGCCACCGCGGGCGCCTCGAACAGCACCCGCACCGAAACCCCGGCATCCAGTGCGGTATTCACCGCTGCGATCAGGCGCATCGCCGACAGCGAATCGCCGCCGAGGTCGAAGAAGGAGTCGTCGACACCGACCCGCTCGACACCCAGAACCTGGGCGTAAATGCCGGCCAGGATCTCCTCGACCGCGCTCACCGGCGCCCGGTAACGGTCGGCGTCGGAGTATTCCGGCGCCGGCAGCGCACGGGTGTCCAGCTTGCCGTTGACCGTCAGCGGCAGCGCATCGAGCACCACCACCGCCGTGGGCACCATGTAAGTGGGGAGCCGCTGACCCAACCGGGCCCGAATGTCGGTCGGATCAGCGGCTCCAGTCACATAGCCGACGAGACGCCTCTCGCCGACACGATCTTCACGGGCGATCACCGCCGCGTGCTCGACCCCGTGCAGCGAGGCGAGGGCGGCCTGGATCTCGCCGAGTTCGATGCGATATCCACGCACCTTGACCTGCTCGTCAGCCCGGCCCAGATACTGCAGCTGCCCGTCGGCTCCCCAGCGCACCAGGTCACCCGTGCGATACATCCGCGCACCCGGCGCCCCGTACGG
>NZ_BAAGDE010000124.1:0-2407 GCF_054660795.1 Mycobacterium sp. MUNTM1 | reverse complement strand
CGCCCGCTCCGGGCGCGCCGGCCGACCAGGCCCCGCCCGCCGAAGCGCCCGCGCCGCCCGATCCGCGCAAGGAACTCGCCGACCGCATCGCCGACGAGAAGAAGTGGCGCCAGAGCACGCGGCAGGGCATCCAGTTCCTCGCCCTGCAGTTCCAGGCGACGCGCTGCGACAAAGAAGACATCCTGGCCGGCAACGACGATCCCGCCCAGCCGCTGATCACCTGCTCGACCGACCACAAGGTCGCCTACCTGCTGGGCCCGTCGATCATCAGCGGTGACCAGATCCAGGACGCCAGCGCGAGCCAGAACCAGCGCGGCATCGGCTACGTCGTCGACCTGCAGTTCAAGTCCGCCGCGGCCAACACCTGGGCCGACTTCACCGCCGCCCACATCGGTACCCAGACCGCGTTCACCCTGGACTCACAGGTCGTCAGCGCGCCGATGATTCAGGAAGCCATTCCCGGTGGCCGCACGCAGATCAGCGGAGGCGATCCGCCGTTCACCGCCGCGACCGCCAAGCAGCTGGCCAACGTCCTCAAATACGGCTCGCTGCCGCTGTCCTTCGAATCGTCGGAGGCCCAAACCGTTTCGGCGACACTGGGATTGACCTCGCTGCGGGCCGGACTTGTCGCGGGCGCGATCGGCCTGATCCTGGTGCTGTTGTACTCGCTGCTGTACTACCGGGTGCTGGGATTGCTCACCGCCCTGTCGCTGGCCGCTTCCGGGGCAATGATTTTCGCGATCCTGGTGATCCTGGGGCGTCAGATCAACTACACCCTGGACCTGGCCGGCATCGCGGGTCTGATCATCGGTATCGGCACCACCGCCGACTCGTTCGTCGTCTTCTTCGAACGCATCAAAGACGAGATCCGCGAAGGCCGTTCGTTCCGCTCGGCGGTGCCACGAGGCTGGGTGCGGGCCCGCAAGACGATCGTGTCGGGTAACGCCGTCACCTTCCTGGCCGCCGCGGTGCTGTACGCGCTGGCCATCGGCCAGGTGCGCGGCTTCGCGTTCACCCTGGGCCTCACCACGGTCCTCGACATCGTGGTGGTCTTCCTGGTGACCTGGCCGCTGGTGTACCTGGCTTCCAAGTCCCCGACGCTGGCAAAGCCCGCCTACAACGGCCTGGGTGCCGTTCAGCAGGTTGCCCGCGAACGCCGGGCTTCGGCGCAGGTCAAGACGGGACGGGGATAACCGCATGACTCCCTCCAAAGCCTCCAAAGACGCCACCGAGATCACCGAAGCATCCGAGGGCGCAACGGAATTGACCGATAGCGCCGCCGCCGGGCAGCCGCACCACGGCTTCCTGTCGCGGCTCTACACCGGCACCGGCGCGTTCGAGGTGGTCGGCCGGCGCCGGTTGTGGTTCGGCATCAGCGGCGCGATCGTCGCCATCGCCGTCTTGTCGATCCTGTTGCGGGGCTTCACCTTCGGCATCGACTTCAACGGCGGCACGACGGTGTCGATGCCCGTCGCCGGGGCCGCCGGCACCGTGCAGACCTCGCAGGTGACGGAGGTGTTCCGCAAGGCCCTGGGCAACGACCCGGAGTCGGTGGTCGTCGTCGGCAACGGCGCCGGCGCGACGGTGCAGATCCGCTCGGAGACGCTGACCAACGACCAGACCACGAAGCTGCGCAACGCCCTGTTCGACGCCTTCAAGCCGAAGGGCGCCGACGGTAAGCCCAGCAAGCAGGCCATCAGCGACGCGGCCGTCTCCGAGACCTGGGGCGACCAGATCACCGACAAGGCCCTGATCGCGCTCGCCGTCTTCCTGGTGCTGGTCGGCGTCTACATCATGATCCGCTACGAGCGGTACATGGCGATCTCCGCGCTGACGACCATGGTGTTCGACCTGAGCGTCACCGCCGGGGTCTACTCGCTGGTCGGTTTCGAGGTCACGCCGGCCACCGTCATCGGCTTGCTGACGATTCTCGGCTTCTCCCTGTACGACACCGTCATCGTGTTCGACAAGGTCGAGGAGAACACCCACGGCTTCCAGCACACCACCCGGCGCACCTTCGCCGAGCAGGCCAACCTGGCGATCAACCAGACGTTCATGCGGTCCATCAACACCAGCCTGATCAGCGTGCTGCCGGTGCTGGCGCTGATGGTCGTGGCGGTGTGGCTGCTGGGTGTCGGCACGCTGAAGGACCTGGCGCTGGTGCAGCTGGTCGGCATCCTGGTCGGCACCTACTCGTCGATCTTCTTCGCCACCCCGCTGCTGGTCACGCTGCGCGAGCGCACCGAGCTGGTGGGCACCCATACCCGACGCGTGATGCGGCGGCGCAGCCCCGGCTCGGGGGGGGGGGGGGGGGGCCCCCCCCCCCGCGCCCGCCGCCCCCCCGCGGGGGGCGCAAGGGGGGGCCGACGCGGCCACACCCGCCGCCCCGAACCCCGCGCCGCGGCCC
>NZ_BAAGDE010000123.1:0-2555 GCF_054660795.1 Mycobacterium sp. MUNTM1 | reverse complement strand
GCGCCACCCCCGCCGCACAATGCCCCGCCGCTGGCGCACATGCCGGCCGTCTCGGCCAGCCCGCAGACCCAGATGGCCCCGCCGGTCTCCGCCAAGCCGCCAGAGGTGGCAAACCTGGCGACGAAGATGTTCCAGGCGCTGCTGCCGTCGCGGTCCGGCGCGATCCAGAAGCCGGCCGGGTCGCAGACCATCGGCCGGGCCACCGACAACGACATCGTCATCCAGGATGTGCTGGCCTCGCGCCACCACGCCTTCCTGATCCAGACGCCGCTGGGCACCGAGATTCGCGACGCGCACAGCGTGAACGGGACCTTCGTCAACGGCGTCCGGGTCGGCTCGGCGGTGCTGACCGAGGGCGACGTGGTCACCATCGGCAACGTCGACCTGGTGTTCACCGGCGACAGCCTGGTCCGGCGCACCGAGGCCGCGACGCGCACCGGCGGGCTGGAGGTCAACTCCGTCTGCTACACCGTCGACCACGGCAAGCAGCTGCTCGACCACATCTCACTGACCGCCCGGCCGGGGACGCTGACCGCCATCATCGGCGGCTCCGGCGCCGGCAAGACCACCCTGTCGCGGCTGATCGTCGGCTACACCAGCCCGACGTCGGGCAACGTGACCTTCGAAGGCCACAACATCCACACCGAGTACGCGTCCATGCGCAGCAGGATCGGCATGGTCCCGCAGGACGACGTGGTGCACCGCCAGCTGACCGTCAACCAGGCCCTCAACTACGCCGCCGAGCTGCGCCTGCCGCCGGACACCAGCAAAGAGGAACGGGCCCGCGTCGTCGCGCAGGTGCTCGAGGAACTCGACATGACCCAGCACGCCGACACCCGGGTCGACAAGCTCTCCGGCGGCCAGCGCAAGCGCGCCTCGGTCGCCCTCGAGCTGCTCACCCAGCCGTCGCTGTTGCTGCTCGACGAGCCGACCTCGGGTCTGGACCCGGCGCTGGACCGTCAGGTCATGCTGATGCTGCGCCAGCTGGCCGATGCGGGCCGCGTGGTGCTGGTGGTGACGCACTCGGTGTCGTATCTGGACGTGTGCGACCAGATCCTGCTGGTCGCCCCTGGCGGGAAGACCGCGTTCTGCGGGCCGCCCGACCAGGTCGAGTCCGCCATGGGGACGCGCAACTGGGCCGACATCTTCGCCAAGGTCGGTGCCGACCCCGACGAGGCCAACCGGCGCTTCAAGGAGCGCAACCAGCAGTCGATGCAGCCACCGACCCCGGAGAGCCCGGCGGATCTGGGCGAACCACCCCAGACCGACCTGTTCCGGCAGCTCTCCACGATCGCCCGGCGCCAGGTCCGCCTGGTCGTGTCCGACCGCGGCTACACGATCTTCCTGGCGATCCTGCCGTTCCTCATCGGCGCGTTGTCGCTGACGGTGAAGGGCCCGCACCCGGGCCTCGGCCCGGCCGACCCGATGGGTCCCGCGCCGACACAGCCGCAGTACATCATGGTTCTGCTGAACATCGGCGCCGTCTTCATGGGCACCGCCCTGACCATCCGCGACCTGATCGGCGAGCGCGCCATCTTCAAGCGAGAACAGGCGGTGGGGCTGTCCACCACCGCCTACCTGCTGGCAAAGATCGCGGTGTTCTGCGTCTTCGCCACCGGCCAGGCGGCGATCGCGACCATCATCGTCCGGCTGGGTAAGGGCGCGCCGACGGCGCATCCGCAGTTCTTCGGCAACTCCACGTTCTCGCTGTTCGTCACCGTCGCGGGCACCTGTGTGGCCTCGGCCATGCTCGGCCTGCTGCTGTCGGCGCTGGCGCAGTCCAACGAACAGATCATGCCGCTGTTGGTGGTGTCGATCATGTCCCAGCTGGTGTTCTCCAGCGGCATGATCCCGGTGTATCAGCGCTTCGGCCTCGAGGAGATGGCGTGGCTGACGCCGGCCCGCTGGGGCTACGCGGCGGGCGCGTCGTCGATCGACTTCCCGTCGTTGGTGAAGGTCAAGCAGATCCCGACCAACGACCCGATCTGGCAGCATTCCAAGCACATTTTCGTGTTCGACATGCTGATGCTGACCGCGCTGTCGGTCGGCTACACCGGCTTCGTCCGCTGGCATATCCGGCTGAAGCGCTAGGCCGGCGCCCCAACCTCGACCCAACCTGGATGTGATGACTCGACCTGCGCAGCCCGTGCTGACGGCTCGATCTGACCGCTCCGAAGGTAGTTTCGCCGCCGGCCGGGACGTGGTCGTGGGCAGCGACCTGCGCGCCGACCTGCGCGTGGCGCACCCGCTGATCGCCCGCGCCCACGTGTTGCTGCGCTTCGATCAGGGGCGGTGGCTGGCCGTCGACAACAACTCGCTCAACGGGGTCTACCTGGACGGCCGGCGGGTGCCGGTCGTCGACATCCACGACGGCCAGACGATCAACATCGGCAAGCCCGACGGCCCGCGGATCACCTTTGAGGTGGGCCAGCACACGGGCAACGTCGGCCTGCTGCCGCCGACCACCAAGTCCATCCCCATCATCCCCGCGCGGCCCGCCGCGCCGACGCCGGCCACCGGCTCGCGTCCGGTGACGGCCCCACCCCGTCCGGTCG
>NZ_BAAGDE010000122.1:0-2653 GCF_054660795.1 Mycobacterium sp. MUNTM1 | reverse complement strand
CCCGCATCCTGGGCCCAGTACTCGCCGTACTGGGCCTCCAGCTGCGCGATCAGCGGGGTGTTCTGCCCCAGCACGTTCGTTGCCTGCAGCTGCTGCGATTGCGTGCGGTTGGCTGCGATCAGCGGGGGCGGCACCGAGGAGGCCAGCGCGGTCTCATACGCCGCGGCGGCGGCGCGTGCCTGGGTGGCCGCCTCCTCGGCCTGCGCGGCCGTCGTGGTCAGCCAGGTCACGTACGGTTCTGCCGCTTGCGCCATCGCCGCCGAGGCCGTGCCGGTCCATTCCTCGCTGCTCAGCGAGGTGATCACGTTGTCATAGCTGAGCGCGGCGGAGTTCAGCTCGGCCGCCAGCGCGCTCCACGCCGACGCCGCGGCCACAAACGAACCCGACCCCGGACCCGAGTAGATCCGCGCCGAATTGAACTCCGGTGGGAACGCCCCATAATCCACCACGAATATGCCCCTTAACCTGTGATGTTCGAATCGATGCGTCGAGTAGTGCAAGACGTTAATGCGCTGGTGGCCACCGCCGCGCCGGTCAGTGGAGTGACAGCTACACGGCGCGCCTTTGCGCCGGTTTTCAGAGCCGGCCGCTCAATGCCTGCCAACTCCCCCGCAAGGGGCCTTGATAGTGGGTGTGAGCTGTGGGAATGGCCCTGGCTCAGCGCCCGTGCGCCGCGAGCGCCGCGGCGGAATACCGGCGTGGCCGGACGCACGTGTGCGCAGGCCGGGGATAAAATCCGGCCGCGGATAAAGGTGAGGTGATTCATGCCTGTTTCCGCCGCTTATCCGGCCGATGGTGGGCGGGTGAGCACGCTGTAACGGAACCCGTACTTGTTGACGTAACCGGCGGCCGCGCCGCGCCGCCCGACCGACCCCACCGGCATGCCGCGCAGCAGACCATTGGCCGGGGAATTGGCTCCGCCGCTCGCCGCGGCCTCGATCGGAGTGGCCTCCTCGGACAATGCCGCCGGGCTCACCGACGAGGTCAGCGTCGCCCAGTGCTGGGGCACCGAAAGCAACCCCACCCGGCCTGCCTGGCCGACCCCTGCCGAGACCGCGCCCACATGGCCCACACCGCCCAGGCTGCCCAGGTTGCCCAGCCCCAGGGCCGCGAACTGCGGGGTGGGGTACCAGGCACCACCGGCACCGGCGGTACTACCACCGGGACCGAAGACCAACTGCTGGGCGAGCGACGACCAGAAGCTCGTAATACCAGTCGAGAAGTAGGCGAGGCCCGTGGTCTGCTTGAGCAGGGTGCCGTACATGCCGGTGTTCAGCCCGGCGTAGTTGTTGGTCGGTGTGGGCAGCCCGGACGTCAAGAACCCATTGATCAAGTTCTGCAGCCAGGTGAACGGCCCCGGCTGCGACGCGGTCGTTGTCGTCGACGCTTGGGTTACAGCTTGAGTTGTGCTGGCCGACAACGCTTGTGGGCTCGCCAGCTGCGACGTGGTCTGGGCGGTGTTGCCCGCCGGCTCGGCGACGGCCTTGGCGACCGCGGCGGCCTGGTCGGAGTCCGCCTCTGGGGTGGTGGTGTTGGGCGGTGCCGTGAACGGCGTCAGCTCCGAGGCGGCGGCCGATGAGCCGGCGTAGCCGTACATGGCGGCCGCGTCCTGGGCCCACATCTCCATGTACTGCGCCTCGGTGGCCGCGATCGCCGGCGTGTTCTGCCCGAGGAAATTCGTCGCCACCAGGTTCGCCAACAACACTCGGTTGGCGGCGATCACCGGTGGCGGCACCGTCATCGCAAACGCCGCCTCAAAGGCCGCAGCCGCCGCCCTGGCCTGGCCCGCGGTCTCCTCGGCCTGCGCGGCCAGGACGCTCAGCCAGCTCACGTACGGCGTGACCGCCGACAGCATCGACGCCGAAGCCGGGCCCACCCAGGGCGCGTGGGTCAGCTCCGAGATCACCGACGTGTAGCCGCTGGCGGCCGAGCCCAGCTCGGCGCCGAGCCCGTCCCAGGCCGCGGCGGCGGCCATGATCGGACCGGACCCCGGACCCGCGTACATGCGGCCGGAGTTGATCTCCGGCGGTAATGCCCCGAAGTCCATGGTTACGAAGCACCGGGCTCGAACGACATGTATCCCCTCGCAGCTGGTCTCTCGGCGATGGCCTTGAAGAATTTGCTTGCTTCGGAAGGCTAGGTGGACACGCCGCCCCATCGCCGCTTCGTGGTTCGGCGGCCGCTACGGCGGCGGCAGTTTCGAGAGCGCTGTTCCGTCGCGACGGCCGGATCGCGCCGACGTCGGTCGCGCCTCGCCGCCACGGGTGCTACCTGCGGGAACACCCGGCTTCGAGCGGCCGCGGCCCGTCCACGGTCCCGACATCGGGGACCGTTCCGGGGGGCGGGCGCCGATGCGAAGAGCCGAGCGCGGGGTAAAAATCCGGCCGCAGATAAAGGCCGCACCCGGGTTCGGCGCCGCGATCCGGAGCGCGCGAGCGCTCGCCGCTGTGCGTGCCGGAGCGCCGTCGGTTGACACCGGCACACACGAACGCGCCCTGCCGGAGCGTTTCGGGCAGGGCGCGTTCGAGATCTACTGTGGCTGAGGCTATCCCGCGAAGGGCGGTCGAGCCATGACCGTGGGCCGGAAGCCGTACTTGGGACCGGCGACGCCGTGTCCGCCGGCACCGGCACCGGCCAGTGGCATGCCACCGAG
>NZ_BAAGDE010000121.1:0-2655 GCF_054660795.1 Mycobacterium sp. MUNTM1 | reverse complement strand
GAGCGGGCGCTAATTTGCTTCGGCGGCACCGACTTCAGCGACGTACCGCACTTCGATCACGTCAAGGCGGTCGGTGTGGTGAACTACGCGACCATCTTTCCCGGCTGCAGGGTGATCGTTCACCACGGCGGCTCGGGCACCACGGCCGCGAGTCTGCGCGCGGGTATCCCGACCCTGGCCCTGTGGAGCTCCGCCGACCAACCGTATTGGGCCGCCGCGATCAAACGCCTGAAACTGGGTACGGCGCGGCGCTTTTCGGCCGCGTCGCAAGAAACGCTGTTCGCGGACCTGCGCCAGATACTCGCGCCCGAATACGCCGCCCGCACCCGGGAGTTCGCCGCCCGCATGACCGCACCTGCCACGAGCATCGAGCGCACCGCCGACCTGCTGGAAGCCGCCGCCCGCCGGAAACGGATTGAGTAAGGCGGGTTTACGTTTACCGGCCGGCTCAGCGCGCCGGCTTGATCAGCAGACCCTGGCCGGTGGGCAATGAGCAGATCTTCACACCCAGCTCGCCGGCGACCTCATCCATCGCGACACGCTGCTCGTCGCGTCCCCGATTCGCGTAGTCGTCCAGCAGCACGAAGGCGCCGGGTGTCAGGCGCGGCCAAAAGTAGCGCAGCGCAGCGACTTCGGGGGGCGCGCAGTTCATGTCGATGTGCAGGTAGGCCACCGAGGTCGCCTCGACCTGCTCGAGAGTGTCCGGCACGGCGCCCACGATGATGCGATGGTTTTTCCATTGGGCGAAATTGGCGCGGACGCTGTCGACTCCGTTGGCGTACATCCCGTTGCGCAGGTGCCCCTCGCTCGTCTCCAGCGCCCCCGCCTCGCGTTCGTTGTCGGTGACGAACCGCGGGTCGAGTCCGGCGAAGGTGTCGAGCAGGTAGAACGTCTTGCCAAGGTGATCCCAGTCCAGGTACTCCATGATGGCGCTGCTCAAAAAGCCGTAACTGACGCCACACTCGACGAAATCGCCCTCGAGCTTGCTGGCGCTGGCCGCGGCCCACAGCCCCACGTGCACGCGCCACTGCCACTGATACCAGTCCTCGTTGCCGAGAGATTTGGCACCGCGCTGGTAGGCGCGCTGGAAGTCGGGATCATCGAGGAACCCGTGGAAATTGTTGAACGTGATCAGCGCGTCGTTGGCATAGACGTCAGGCAGCAGCGTACGTGCGAGCCAGTACTCGGTGCGCACCCACCACATCCTGAGGCGGGTGCCAGTTGTCAGCCCTGTTGCCACGGCGGCAACCATAACATCGGCGCGCACGGCGCCCCGGGGAAACGCGATGGGAACGCCGTGATCGTGTTTCGACCATCCCTCATCGGAGGGCAAACCGTTTCGTACACCTAGAGATTCAGCTATCTCACTTGCGCCACAGCACGCCGGTGCCGTCGATCTCGACAATCTCCGAGGTCACGCCGTGCTTTGCACGATAATCCGTTACGGCCTGCGCGCAGGCCTTGATCGCGTGGTAGTCGTCGACGATGCAGAAACCGCCGGGCGACAGCCGCGGGTAGAGCGCATCGAGCGCCTGAATCGTCGACTCATACAGATCGCCATCCAGCCGCAACACCGAAATGCGCTCAATCGGGGCGCCCTGCAGGGTGTCCTTGAACCAGCCCGGAACAAAACGAACCTGATCATCGAGCAACCCATAGCGCTCGAAATTCGCCTTGACGTGATCTTGCGGCACGCCCAGGATGCGCGCGTGGCGGTGCAGCCTAATCCCTTTATCCGCCTTGTAATTGACGGTGTCCGGGGGCGGCACTCCGGCAAACGAATCGCACAGCCACACCGTTCGCTTCTCGTCCCCGTGGGCCGCCAGCACGGCGCGCATCAGGATGGAGGCGCCACCGCGCCACACCCCGCACTCGACCAGGTCGCCGGGCACATCCTCTTCCAGCACCGTCTCGACGCAGTTCTGCAAGCTGGTCAGCCGCGTCATTCCGATCATCGTCAAGGCATCCGCCGGCCAGTCCAGCCCGAGATCACGCGCCTGCTTGTTGAACGGACGCTTACGCACCAGCATCAAGTTGCGTGTACTGAAAAGCGGACGACCCAGGCGGTACAACCCGACCGGCACCAACTCGTCACTGCCATACCTGGTGAGGTCACGCCGGAGCAGGTCGAGGTATGCCAACCGCGTGTCGTGATCAGTCACGGCCAAAACTGCCCCTTACTCCGCAAGCCAGTAGTACCGGTAGAGCCTAGACGCCAGGTGGGCGCCGGTAATGCGTTTCGCAGTGTATCCGTTGCCCCGCTCAGCGACTTCGCTCCGCAGGAACGCCGGGGACGCATCGCCCCGAGCGGGCAAACTCTTCCAACAGATCGACGGCGCGACCTGCGCTCTCGGCGGGCTTGCTCATCCGGGTGGCGAGCTCCCGCGCACGCGTCAGGTACTGCGGCGCCAGGATCTTTCGCAGATCGGCGACCAGGGTTTCGGGCGTGGTGGCCGAGAACCGCCGGGACGTGCCCACCTTCAGCTGCTTGACGTGCGACCCCCACATCGGCTGGTCACCCGCCGTCCAGAGGATCAGCGTGGGAACACCGGCACGCAGGCCCGCCGCCGTGGTGCCCGATCCGCCGTGGTGCACGACGGCACGGCAGGCCGGGAAGATCTTCGTGTAGTTGACCACGCCGACGACCTTGACGTG
>NZ_BAAGDE010000120.1:0-2980 GCF_054660795.1 Mycobacterium sp. MUNTM1 | reverse complement strand
CCATGCCCGGGCGGGCAAGCCCGCCCGCCGAGTTAACCTGTGCGCCAACCGCTTACGCGGTTGTCTTGGATCGCATTGTCGCGGTTGGTGTTTCGGTATCCGCACCGCTGACGCGGTGCCGCGGTGGTGACGTTGTGTCCTATTGTGCCGTTCAGCATTGCGCTGCAACCGCTTTCGCGGTTGGCGCCACCGTTTACGCGGATTACCTTGCTGTTCAACGTCATACCGTCATACTACACGTTCTCTCCGAATCATGCTGGTTTCCAACACTTTCCGCGCGATCTATTTTCGGTACTTCGCGCCGGACGGGAGGGGGGATATGACGGTGCCCCGCAGGCGGGGCCTGCGGGGCACGGGTTAGGGCGGCACGCTGACGCGCGCCACGGGGGGTTTAGCGGCGCCCATACACCTTGCGCAGGGAGGCCACCGCACGCCGGTCCCTGGATTTGGTTGATGACAACGCGCCACGCAGTGAGCGGGTGAGTTTGCACCGGGCCATTGGGGCACTGGCTTGTGATAAGCGCGTGAGTGTGTCCACGACGTTTCCCTATCCCACCGTCGTGCGTCCGGGCGTCGAAACTAAAAACCGCCCCCCACGCCGTTGCCGGGCGTAGGAGGCAGTCCAAGCAGTTCCCCAGCATTCCAACAACACTCAAGGAACTTTCATGATGGTAGACCCCGATGACCACCGACAAAACTCGTTTCCAGCAAAAAGAGCCACCGACCCCCGACTGGCCTTAGCCCTGGCGGCCTCCTGCGCCGCCCTGGCCGCATACACCACCGACTGGCCCACCGCGGTCCACATCTTCGCCCTGGTTCTAAGCCTCTTCACTCCCCAGCACAAACCCCCCAGCGCTGACGAGTAACAGTTAGCCGCCGAATCCGTGGCACCGCGACGACACCGTAACGCCTAACGCAGTCCCAATCGCCGCCCAAGTCGCACCCCGCCGGCGGCAACGGCCCCATCAGGGCCGTAACACCTCGTTGACGATGCGCAGCACCACCAGCGCCCACCGCTGCTCCACCGCAGTCAACAGCTCGAAGCGTGAATCACCGAGGTCTCGGCGCATCAGGCGACCAGGGTGAGGACCTGGTCGCCGCATTGGGCACAGGGTCAGGTGTCGTACTCGACCAGGCCGTCGAGTTCACGGTGCGCGTAGGCGTGCAGCCGATCCACGTAGTCCAGGATTTCGCCCGGCTCGCCTTCGAGCACAGTGCCGTCACCGTTGGCGTTGAACAGCCCCAGCGCATGCCCCTAGGTGACACCCACTGACCATGGGTCGGCCGGGTCTGGCGCGGGCAGATTCCACTCGTCGGGTGCCGTCTCACGCGTCACCAGTTGGTAGTTGCCGCTGCGGGCGTCTCCCCACTCGTAATGACTGCTCACGCGGACGCCCGCTCACTGTTATAGCGGGGCGGGTCGAAGAACTCGGCCGCCGGGTCGGGACTGGCGTCGAAGACCGTGATCTGGCTGCGTTCTAGCCCCTGGAATCAGTCGTTGTTCAGCTCGGCCAGGCCGTCGCCGAGGTCACATTCATCGGGGTCGAAGTCCGCCGGCACCCGCACCTTCACCCGGTGCCGTGATTCTTCGACCCATTCGATCGCCACTGTCTTAGGTTGCTGCTCAACGTGATTCGCTATCACTGCGCCTCACCGTGCTCGAAGGGGCAGCAATCCGATGTGTGGTCGACGTGCTGGTACCCACGCGCGCAGTGGTAGGAATCTGCCTGCCGCGCCGCCGCAGCGTCGTCGTGCGCACGGCTCAGGAGCCCGTTGAGATCCGCCAGCCGCACGATAAAGCTGCCTCGCACGTCCAGTCCGCTGCCGTAAGCCTGGCGGGGCAGCCTGCCGACCGCAACGCACAGCTCGGAGTCATCGTCGAACGGCGGCTCTGGCCGGGTCTTGGTGAAATCGACCGCCAGCCACGCGCGTTCACGCTCGATCAGCCATGTCCTCACCACCTCGACCGCGCGCCGCTCGCCCGCCGCGCGTGCCTGGTCCTGGCGGGCGAGCAGCGCGGGCTGCTGCGGAGCGGTGGCAGCCCCGGCCGCCGCTCCACGCGGGTTTGTCATCGTCGTCACCTCAGCGCACCCCCGCAGTGCCGCTGACGGCCACGCCGGCGGACTCGTCGAGCCAGCTGGGCCGGTGGAACGTCCATTCGTCACCCGGGGGCCGTACGGGCATCAGCAGCCCGAAGAAGTCCTCACCAATCCGGATCGCGGTCGGGCCGGGCTTGCCGCTCGACGTCACCGATGGGAACACGACCATCTGCACGCCGCTGGCCTGCTCATCAGCACGTGCCTGGGTAAAACGCTTCAGGTAGCCCGGGGTGTATCCCATCCCGACAATGCCACCCATCCGTGAGGCATCCGCCGGCACTAGTTGCCGCCACTTCGGGAACTGGACGTCCAGGCCGCGCACGGTCATTGCTTCTCCGGTGCTGAATCGGAACGTCACCAGCGCACCCGCGTCGGCGACCTCGACGGTCACCTCACGCGTAGTCTCATCCCGCTTGACCGTCTTGGCCATCTTCACCAGAGCCTTCGCATCCGCTCCCGCGA
This sequence comes from Mycobacterium sp. MUNTM1, assembly GCF_054660795.1. Lineage (NCBI taxonomy): Bacteria > Bacillati > Actinomycetota > Actinomycetes > Mycobacteriales > Mycobacteriaceae > Mycobacterium > Mycobacterium sp. MUNTM1. The sequence goes on along the minus strand of NZ_BAAGDE010000120.1, from coordinate 419 downwards.
CCATCACTGTGAATGCCTCCCCGGAGTACTCCACTCGCGAAGCGCCCAACACAAACCGATCCGTCGCGACCGCCACCAGCTGATCCGCCCCGAACTCCAGACGCACCGCCTCCAGAAACGGCAGCTTCGCCGACGCCGGAGCCGCGAACAGCAGCGCATCGAACACGGCAGTGAATAACGCCTTGGCCTTCAACGTGTTGACGACCGGCATCGCCGCACCCTCCACCGAGGCCTCCCCGACGTCGGCCGGGTTGTCCAGAACAGCTGTCATGCCACTCCCCTTTCGTGGGAATCTCGGGCCGACCCGACTGGCCTGCCCAACACCACCGACACTACCAACGTCCACCGACATTTAGGTTTAGTGGGCGTCCGCGGACGGCGCGAGCCCACCGACCGGAACATCTTGGTGATTCCTGATT
>NZ_BAAGDE010000119.1:0-3239 GCF_054660795.1 Mycobacterium sp. MUNTM1 | reverse complement strand
GGTTTGGCGATGAGGTCCAGCAGCGCTGGGGATGGTGGCGTGATACCGGAGGGCTTGGGGGCGATCCCTGGTGTCACTGGTGGTGGTGCGACCGGCGGCGGGGGCGGTGGGGCCGGTGGCTGGACCGGGGTCACCGGAATTGGCTGGTGAGGCGGTGAGGCGACAGGCTGCTGCGGGCCGGCGGGTTGCTGACCGGTTACTCCTAGTTGCGTGGGCCCGATCGTGGACGAAATCCCGGCGGTGCCCGCCGCGGCCAGCGGGACACCGCCACCGGACCCCGTGAGGCTGTTGGGGTTGGCTAATCCGCCGGCCGCCGCTTCGTGCGCCGATGCCACCGCGGCGTCGACGGCCGGCCCGACCGTCAATCCACCCATACCTGCTGCAGCGGAGGTCAATCCGCTCACAGCGCCATCGATGCTAGCCGAACTGGAGAGTTCGGTGACAGCCACCGAAGGCCCACCCGCCGGGCGGGGGCTGCTAGTCACCGGCGTGGCGGGAGACGGGCCGGCGGCCACAGTCGGGTTGGTCACCGAAACAGGTTGCACCCCACCAGGAGTCCCATCGTGGGAACCCGAACCGGAGCCTGACCCTGATCCGTTTCCTGCGCCAGATCCGTCGCCGTGTTTGGACGCCTCCAGGAGGTCTTTGACAGACGAATCCGACAGGAAGGTGTTGTCTTTACCGCCCATGTCATGGGCCATGTCCATGGCTTTGGACGCCAGTTCCTGGCCCGGCAGCTGCGAGGGCATACCGCCACCGGACATCGGAGATGCGGACGGCATCTGCGGCATTTGCGGCATACCCCCGCCCATCAACGATGCGGGATTTATCGGGGCACTCATCGCTGAGACGCCGCCGGCGCTGCTCCCCCGCGACGGCACCGGATCATCGCCCACCGGCGCGGACACGCCTGGATTCGCGACTGGGCTCGCAGTAGAAGGAGTGCCTGGTGTGCCCCCTCCGCCGGCGTTGACCGAGATTTGATCGGTCATCGTCTGTAATTTGGTTTCACCACCAACGAGCGCTTGTTCAAGGCGGTCATGCGTTGCTTTGATGTCTCGGCGAGCTTCGTCCTTCTTTTTGTCTTCCTGCTTCTGGAACTGGTCTCTCTGCTTGGCGTCGGTGGTCATGGTTTTTTCGGTCTCGAGCTGCATCAGATCCGCGTTGGCAGAGATACACCGCGAGCTGATCTCATTTTTGGCTGCTAACACCTGCGTCCCTAGTTCGCCGATGATCCCTGCCGCGTCTTGGCAGAACTTGTTTTCTTCCTCGTGACGCGACGCCAGGTAGGTGAACTTCTCACGGGTCTTGTCCGCGGTGAGCCCTTTGAAGCTCTCCTCCGCCAGCGCGGCGATCGTGCTCCGGTAATCATCGGCGGTGGCACTGTGATCGGCCGCCTTGGCGGTCAGCGACGCCGCTGACGTCGCGAACTTTGCCTCATCCTCGGGGGGCCAATAGTTTTGAATCAAATCGAACGGGTCGGGTGGCTGATCAACCGCCATTTACCTACTCCTCAAACCTATTTCGGGGCGCTGAATAAGGGCGGATTCGGCACATAGCCATCAGGCATCTTCGCACCGAGCGCTGAATCCTCGACGAAACGTCCACGAATGAAGTCTGCCGTCACGTCGGCCACGTAGGTGCCGTCGGCGAGCTTGTAGGACAAGATGCCGACCGTCCCGGTAATCCCGCTGGCGGAATCTGTTGCCCACACCGGCGTACCAGGGAACCCGTCGCCAACCTGCGCTGCCCAATCGGGCTTGTCCGACTTGATGGCGACGTAGTTGTCTTTAACCCACTGAATCTGTCCGCACGCGGTGTCGTAACCGATTCCGTTCGCCGCCGACCAACACACCGATTCGCCTTGATTTTGACGGTTGGCTAGACGGTCTGGCGGATATTCCGCAGCTCTGATCACTGCATCCCCACCGACGGAGGGGGTGGCGGGCGCGGGCCAGGTCTTTGTGCCATTGGTAAATACGGCAATGTCAGGGAACGGATTCGGGTCTGCCGCATCAAAGCGGTATGCCGTCGGGTATTGATTTTGGGTGATTGTGCCGATCTGGACTCGAAACTTCTGCATGGGCAGCTTTCCGTCCACCAGTTTCAAAGTATCGACGAAGACCGGCGCATCTTTGATGCCTTGCGCGCAATGCCCCGCGATTAGGTAGTAGCGGATTCCTCCCATGGCGACGAGTGGGAATCCTGCGGTGCAGCGCACCGGGTTCGGGCCTGCGCCGACATAGACCGGCACACCGCCCTGCAGGGACATGCTGGCCGTGAAACCGCTGGTCGTAACAGGCGGGCCTTGATAGGCAACAGCCGGGACAGGCGTCGACGGCGATGAGGGAGGCGCAGCTTGAGGTGGCCGCGGAGCCGCAGTACACGCACTGACCACACCAGCCGCAGCAAGCATCGCTAGACCAGAGAAGAGCGCTGGGCGAAGCCGACCAAGTCGCATGCTTCAAGGCTAAGGGATTCGCACACCTGACAGACCGTTCTTGAAGCGGCTATCGACGTCGTCCCTGCATCGAAACTGTACCTTCAAGCTGCCGCCGGCCCATGGGGCGACGGGCTGCGCCCCGATTTGAAGGGAGGTCGGGCACAGCCCGCCGCAGATATAAGCCTAAGCGGCAAACTGTGTGAGGCGCCGGGTGTCAGGCGCTGCTCATAGACTGCTATTCATGACTTCTGAACGCGATATCACCGCAAGTGGCAGATCCAGGCTCCCCGCTTACATCACCGCCACGTCAGCCGTGATAGCCGCGGTCGCTGCAATAGCTGCCGCGGCCGGAGTGTGGTTTTGGCCGTGGGCATTGGGTAGTACGTTCGGCGCGCTGGCCAACGGTATCGGTGAAACAAGCGAACCTTCGCTGCACCAAGCGGCGTGCATTGCTTACAGCGACTTCGTTTTGACCCAGGCGCACAATGGCTACACGGCTGATCAGATACAGCGAGTCATCGACTTCGCCGGCAGTCATAGCAAGGCCAACAAGGCCGGCCCTGAAACCCAGTCGATTCCGAGTCCTACGACCGCCGGTGAAACCCAACCTCCGGCGTCTGGATCTCCCCCGCCTGCGGCAACACCGCGTAACCGTCTGCCTAGCGTCACCGATGAGGCGGTTTGCGGCACACCTGCCCAGATCCTGGGCGTGGTCGGTGTGGGGTGAGCCCGTTGTAGTGGTCCAGTCGTTGTGGGGCTCTGTTGCCCGGTCTGCGGGCAAGGAAGAATCAACGAC
>NZ_BAAGDE010000118.1:0-3476 GCF_054660795.1 Mycobacterium sp. MUNTM1 | reverse complement strand
CGGCACGCTGACGCGCGCCACGGGGGGTTTAGCGGCGCCCATACACCTTGCGCAGGGAGGCCACCGCACGCCGGTCCTGGCGGCGCTGGCGGCGCACCGCGCGCTGGTGATCGCCCTTATCGGTCGGCAGCCGCCACGACCCCGTCCAGGCCGTCACCCCGGCCGTCTTGGACACCTCAGCCATGGTCATCACTCCCCTCGTCGAGAACCCCAGGCCCGCCCCACTGGCGTGCCCAACACCACAGACCCTACCGGCGACCACCGACACCGCTGGACACCCCAACAGCCTCCCGCAGCGCCATCACCCGCCGCTGCCGGCTCCGCGAATCCATCCACACCAGCGAGCTGTACGCCTCCACGATCGACGCCAACACCAACTCATCACGACGACCCAACCCCGCCGGCGAACAACGCAACCGATACGCCAACTCCCGCAGATCAGTTGGGTCCGGCCAACACATGTCCTCAACCGTCACGAAGCCGCACGGCTGACCGTTCACCGTTGCCCTCCCCTTGGGTGGCCACGCCATCATCGAAGCGCAGCGAGCACGCTGGCCCGTGCCGCGGGCTCACCCCGCCACCGGCGGCAGGCGCAGACCCCCATGGGAGCTGTCGTGATGTCGCGGCGAAGTCGTCACGCTCGGCGATCTCCCCGTTGATCATCGCCAGCGCTTGGTCGATAACCTCGGCCAGGGCCAGCCCCGCCTCCGATGCTTGCGGCGCTAACACGCGGTGAGGGCGGGCGACATACACCGACACAGCGAGCCACCGCTGGCCGATATTGGCCATTTCGACGTGCAGGTTGAAAACGACGTCGATCCCGTCGAGCACTCCCTGGCCGTCGTAAGCCGGATCTATGTCCAAGCTCAGCCACCGCACGTCAGCACCCGCTACTAGCCCTTGCACCTGTAGCCAGCTCGCCCCGGACGGGTCGCTTTGGAAGACCTGCAGCATCAGCTCGTGCAACGTGTACTCCGCTTCGCACTCGCCGGCCAACCGTGCCAACATGTCGGCGATTTCGGCGCGGTTCGCCTCGCGGTCCCACCACTGCTGATACAGGCTAGGGTCGCGTGATACCACCAGCGGAGCGACCAATGCCTCCGCGCGTGGTGATTCGGCGACGTCTACGCCCTGGCTTTCCCCGCGGGGCGACCCCAGCCATTCCTCGAGCACCTCGACGAGGGCTGCCGCCCGGTCATGGATCGTCTCGCGCACATCGAAGTTGTGCTCATCGTGGGAGCGATAGGCAGATTCGCTGTAATCGCTCAGATCGCAGTTAGTAGGGCAATTTTGGTCGCACTCATGCATGACGTGGATGTCGTCGAACGAGGCCCGTAGCGCCGCCACAGCGGCGACCACAGCTGCCGGTGGGGTCGGTGCACTCATCTCAGCCCCACTCATTGCTCAGCCCCACAAGCTCGGCACGCTCAGGGGATTCCAGCACGGTCACGGTGTACAGGGCATCCACGTCTCGGCCAATGCCATGGCCGTCGCCCGTGTACTCCCGCAGCTGCTCCCACAGATGCTCGAGGTATTCGAAGGGCTCCACTTGAACCTTCTCGACCTGTTCGGACTCGTGGCCATCGCTGTAGGTGTTCTCCACCTTGATCTTCAAATGCACTGCCACACTGGGCTCCTCGCCCACACGTGAAGCGTCCGTACCGGCGAACACAGCCGACGACAACTCGGCCAAATCCTCCAGTCTGGCTAGCTGGTCCTCGTCGAGCGCAGCGGCACGCTCGCCCGCCAAACGGGCGATCACTGCCGTGCCGAACACCGGTTGCCATCGCCCGTAGCGGATCGCAATCATGGTTGCCACGACGTTGAGTACGCCAGCCAACGCCTCGCTGTCGTCCAGGTCCACCCCAACGATCGCCTCATCGTCTACCCACATATCGAGCCGATCATCTAGCGAAATCACGTCATACAACGCGCATCCGATTTGCTCGCGAAACAGCGCCCCCGCACCTTCGCGCTCATCCACGATGAACGGCACCCGCGTCACCGTCCGATCAAGGCCCACCTTCAGCACCACCGGTGCATCGCTAGCAGTCACAACACTCCCCTTTCCCGGGAAACATGGCCCTGCCCCAACGGCTTGGCCAACACGACGAACGTTACCGCGCCCCACCGACACCGAAACGAGCACGAGCACGAGCACGAGCACCGACGACAGCAACCATCGAGCACACCGCCGCCCAACGACGCAGCAGCAGCAGCAGCGGCGGCTCGCCTCCGCTGCAATACCCATCACCCCGCCCCTGTGCCGAGTCGGGCGATGAGCGCCCGGGCGGTGGGACGCTAGGCCTCCCAAATTGAGCGGTGCCCGCCGGCGACAGGGGAGGTAGCCAGCGGGCACCGGAGACGCGCGCACAGCTGCCGGAGCGGGAATGTTGGGGTTCACCGGCGCGCGCTGCGCGGCCCAGTTAGGAGGCGATCGCCTCCTCGTCGTCCTGGACCTCGGCCAGAGTCCGGCCGGCTCTCAGGATCCTGTCTACCGCTGTGAACACCGCACGGACGTGGTTGTCCGTGACCTGCTCGTCACCCAGCCAATGCTGGATGTACGCGCGTGACTCCTCCGGCGCCCACGCGTTCAGCTCGAGTTCGTGAGCCAGTAGGTAGGCCACCGATTCAGCCTGAAATTCGCCGACCCCCCGGCTGCAGGGGCTCACACCCTCGTCGCCGCCGGTGGTGTGCCCGAGCATCACATGCCCCAACTCGTGGAACATGGTCTTGAGCGGGAACTTCGCCACGGGATTGATCGCGACCGTCCGCTCGAAGCTGTACCCCTGGCAGTTGCCGTCGATCATCGCGTAAGGCACCTGCTCGATGTTGAGAACGGCCAGCGCACGCTGTGTGTCCCATGCGGGCAACTCGGGCCATTCGATGTCTGGACCCACCGTGTTCGAGTAGGGGAATGTGCTGCGCCGCAACACGAACCGCGTGAACTTGACCACCCGGTCACCGGTCTCGGCGTCCTTTTCGTAGACCGGGCGCGGATGCCGCACGAATCGGGCGCCGCCCTTGACCGGGATACGGCCCAGCGCCTTCCACACCTTGAACGGCGCGCACGGCTCGGTGACGCCTTGCGACCACAACAGCAGCTGGTTGGCCAACGAATATTGGTAAAAGCGGCAGTAGGTGTCACCCAGCCGGCCCGGCATCGTCATCGCTTGTTCGAGCAGCGCGCGCCAGTCGATGTCGCCATCCTTGTCGACGGCCGCCGCCGGAACCCGATCGATCGTTGCTGCAGTCATGGCACTCCCCTTCCGGGATTTCGGGGCCCGCCCAGCTGGCTTGCCCTACACCAACAACACTACCGAACCCCACCGACAACGCCGAACGAACAGCGATAACCCCTATCAGCGCACCGTGATGTCCACCACCACCACCACCTGGGGAGATGCAGCGAAGATTGACCAGAATCGCCGAGGTACTTTGACAGATACCCGGCGTGTCGCGTACCGGTGTCAAAC
>NZ_BAAGDE010000117.1:0-3801 GCF_054660795.1 Mycobacterium sp. MUNTM1 | reverse complement strand
CAACGACGCCACTCAGCACTCGGAGGCCACCCTCCGATCAGCCGACTGTCAACAACGTCTTAGCCGAGTACAGCTAGTCGTTGCCGCCGGGGAAGCTCGTCGTGATGGGCCAGGCGCCCAGCACCCGGCTCCACCGGGCGGCCATCACCGCGCTCTGCACCAGTGCCGTCGCGGCGAACGCGCGGTCCGCGCCGGTCTCCGCGTGCTCGGCGACCACCCGCCACGCGCCCGCGCCGTCGTTCTCCATCCGTGCGGCCAGCCGCGCGGCGTCGGCCGGGCCGCCGACCACCAGGGGCAGCTGGTAGCCGGCCGCGGCGATCGGGGCGGTCACCTTGCGGGCGGTCAGCATTGCGATGACGTCGTCGCGGCGCTGCCGATGCTGCGCGAGCGCCTCCACCACCATGTCGTTCACGCTGGGCGGTGACAGCGCGGACACGATGCCGTAGCCGTAGATCGTCGAGTGCTCGATGGCCAGCGCGTCGCACAGCGCCTGGTTGTCGGCGTCCTTGCCGGAGGTCATATCGACGGCCCCCCGGGCACCAGTGCCACCGTGTACGAGGCCGTGCAGGACGCCGCGATCGAGGCGAGCAGCCCGGCCCGGTAACCCGATTCGGTGCCCACCAGCCGGCTCGCGCTGTCGGCCGAGACGCGCAACGCATCGATCACGTCGGACACGGGCGGCGGGGGCGGCGGCGGCCCGGCCGGCTGGGCCTGGCTCGGGCTGGGCGCTTCGCTGGTGGGCGACGTGGCAAGCTTGCCGGCCGCGCGCGAGATCTCCGCGGACAGCGCGCGGGCGTGTGCGGCGCGCTGGCTGGCCACAACCGTCAGCGCGGCGGCGACCTGCGGTGGGTTCCCGACGGCCGCGGCGGCGGCACCCGCCAGCGTGCTGTCGTGCCGGGCCTGATCCAGCGGCCCCAGCAGCTGCTCGACGGCCGGGGGCTTGGGCGCCGGCTTACCGCAGGCGGTCACGACCGCCCCGAGCGCAGCGAAAGCCACACCACCGGCGAGGACATCTCGCCTGTTGACGAACGGAACCGCGCTAGCCACAAGGACATCCTGCCATCGGCGCGGAAGCGCGCACGATGCCAGGACGCGATCGCGCCGTCATATGCGATTCCTGGCGTATCGTGGATAGCTGGTTCTCGCAGAGGGCAGCCACCGACAGCAAGCGTCGGCACGGATGTTCCTCCGCCGGGACACCGGAAGCCGCCTGCGAAGCCATCGGGGCGCCGACATCCGCCAGATGACCGGACAACTCAAGATGAGGAGCTCGCCGTGACCACCGGGCTACCGTCGCAGACGCAGGTGATCGAGCTACTCGGTGGAGAGTTTGCGCGCGCCGGATTCGAGATCGAAGACGTGGTCATCGACGCCCGGACCCGCCCCCCGCGAATCCTGGTGATCGCCGACGGCGACAACGGTCTCGATCTGGACACTGCGGCCACGCTGTCCCGGTCGGCATCAACACTGCTCGACGGCCTGGACGCCATCGACGACCACTACGTGCTCGAGGTTTCCTCGCCCGGCGTCGACCGCCCGCTGACCAGCGCGAAGCACTTCCGCCGGGCCCGCGGCCGCAAGGTCGACGTCGTCCTGTCGGACGGATCGAAGCTGACTGGCCGGGTCGGTGAGACGACCGACGATGCGGTCGCGCTGGTGGTCCGCGCCGGCCGGGACTGGGAGGTGCGCGAGATTCCACTCGGTGACATCGCGAAAGCGGTTGTCCAGGTGGAGTTTTCGCCCCCTAATCAAGCGGAGCTGGAACTGGCCGGTATGGGGCAGGCCCTGAGGATGGAGGAGCGGCGCTGATGAACATCGACATGGCCGCACTGCACGCCATCGAGGTGGATCGCGGCATCTCGGTCAACGAGCTGCTCGAGACGATCAAGTCGGCGCTGCTCACCGCCTACCGGCACACCGAAGGCCACCAGAACGACGCACGGATCGAGATCGACCGCAAGACTGGTGTCGTGCGGGTGATGGCCCGCGAGACCGACGAAGACGACAACGTCATCAGTGAATGGGACGACACCCCGGAGGGTTTCGGCCGCATCGCCGCCACCACCGCACGCCAGGTGATGCTGCAGCGCTTCCGGGACGCCGAAAACGAGCGGACCTACGGCGAGTTCTCCACCCGCGAGGGCGAGATCGTCGCGGGCGTCATCCAGCGCGACAGCCGGGCCAACGCGCGGGGGCTGGTCGTGGTCCGGATGGGCACCGAGACGAAGGCCTCCGAGGGTGTGATCCCGGCGGCCGAGCAGGTTCCCGGCGAAAGCTACGAGCACGGCAACCGCGTGCGGTGCTACGTGATCGGGGTGACCCGGGGCGCCCGGGAACCGCTGATCACCCTGTCCCGGACCCACCCCAACCTGGTCCGCAAGCTGTTCTCGCTGGAAGTCCCCGAGATCGCCGACGAGTCGGTGGAGATCGTGGCCGTGGCCCGGGAGGCCGGCCATCGCTCCAAGATCGCGGTGAAGTCCAACCTTCCCGGCCTGAACGCCAAAGGCGCCTGCATCGGCCCGATGGGCCAGCGGGTCCGCAACGTGATGAGCGAGCTCTCCGGCGAGAAGATCGACATCATCGACTACGACGAGGACCCCGCCCGCTTCGTCGCCAACGCGCTGTCGCCGGCGAAGGTGGTGTCGGTGTCGATCATCGACCAGGCGGCGCGCGCCGCCCGGGTGGTGGTGCCCGACTTCCAGCTGTCGCTGGCGATCGGCAAGGAGGGCCAGAACGCGCGCCTGGCCGCCCGGCTCACCGGGTGGCGCATCGACATCCGCGGGGACTCGCCCGGCGGCTCCGGGGGGCACTCGGAGAGCCAGTCCGAACACGGTGCCAGCCACGGAATGGCCCACGACCGGTAGCGGCGCCCGCGCACCCCTCGGGCGGTTCTGACCATCTATGTGGTGACGCTAGACTGAGCCGTGATCCAGCGTGAGCCTTCGGCCTTGGCGCACCGTCATGCGGGTGGACCCGTACGGACATGTGTCGGGTGCCGGAAGCGAGAGCTGGCCGTCGAGCTGCTTCGAGTGGTGGCTGTGCCGAACGGGAACGGCGAATTCGCCGTGATCGTTGACACAGGCAATAGCCTGCCGGGGCGGGGTGCATGGCTGCATCCCGGGCCGCAGTGCGCGCAACAGGCAATCCGGCGGCGGGCTTTCACCAAAGCGCTGCGCATCACCGGTTCACCGGACACATCCGCGGTGATCGAGCACATAGAGTCTCTCTGTGCGCCCGAGCGCCCGGCAACAGAACAGGTAGCAAAGAACATGAGCACACCGTGAAGTCCCGATGACAATGCGTCATAGCTAAACCCGAGGCGCGGCCCCACGACTGTCGCCTCATAGACAGGAGATGTAGTGGCAGGTAAGGCCCGCGTACACGAGTTGGCTAAGGAACTCGGTGTTACCAGCAAGGAAGTCCTCGCCCGACTGAATGATCAGGGCGAATTCGTTAAATCCGCATCGTCGACGGTAGAAGCGCCGGTGGCTCGCCGGCTTCGCGAGTCCTTCGGCGGCGGCAAGGCCGCCGAAAAGGCCCCGGCGAAGTCCTCCGCACAGGCGGGGGCCAAGGCGCCCGCCGCCAAGGCTCCGGACAAATCGCTCGACAAGGCTCTCGACAACGCCATCGGCAGCGCCGGCGGCAACGGCGAGGCGACGGCGGCGCCCGCCAAGCCCGCCGCCCCGCAGGCCTCCGCGGCGCCCGCCGAGGCACCGGCCCGGCCCGGCCCGGCTCCCGCCCGGCCGTCCGCGCCGTCCCCGGGTCAGCCGAAGCCGCCCGCACCCGGGCAGGGGCCCGGCC
>NZ_BAAGDE010000116.1:429-4003 GCF_054660795.1 Mycobacterium sp. MUNTM1 | reverse complement strand
GCCCCACACCAGCGTCCAGCCGCGCTCGGCGATCGCCTCGCCGAGTTCCGCAGCGACTCCGAGCAATTCGGGATGCTCCGGGCCGGATGCGCAGTACACACACACCGACCATTCGCTGGACGAATCGCGTTGGCCGGGCATATCCGCCAAAGGTAGACCAACCGCATGCGGCCCGTCATATCTGGGGCTTTCGCCCTGCCGCCCCGCACGTGCACCATAAAATTCGGCAGTGCCGATTCGATGGAACGTCCCCCAACATGCGACGGCCTCAGAGCGGCTGGACGCGGCATTGGCCGACGGGGCGCGGGGGGCGGCGGTGCTGGGACCCGACGGCGTCGGCAAATCCACACTGGCCCGGATGGCCGCGGAGCGGTTCGCCGGCCGGCACCCGAACACGGTCATCCGCTGGGTCACCGGCACCCCGACCGAACGCACCGTCCCGTTCGGGGCGTTCAGCCATCTGGTGCAGATCGCCGACCTCGGCAAGCCGGCCGCGCTGTTGCGGGCGGCGCGGGCCTCGCTGGGCGGCGACGACCTGCTGCTGATCGTCGACGACGCCCAACACCTGGACGTGCTGTCGGCCACGCTGGTCTACCAGCTGGCGCGCGACGGCGCGGGACGGCTCATCGTCACCGCGCAGGCCGACTCCGCCCCCGAGGCGATCGCCGCGCTGTGGAACGACGGCCTGCTCACCCGGATCGACATCGAGCCGCCCGGCGGAGCGACCGCGCCGGCCGAGATCAACGCGTTCCTCGCCGAGCTCCCCGCGGCGGCGCGGTCGGTGCTGGAGTACCTCGCCGTCGCGGAGCCGCTCTCGGTCGCCGACCTGACCGCGCTCGCCGGCGACGGCGCCGTGGCCGACGCGGTGACGTGGGGCGCCGCGGAGACCCGGGTGCGCGGCGGGTCGTCGGGCGACCCGGTCGTCTACACGGCCCACCCGCTGTTCGCCGAGCGGACGCGGGCCGCGCTGGACCCCGACGACGCCCGGCAACGACGCACCGAGCTGGTCGAGCTGCTGTCGCGGCGGCCGTCCGAGCACCTCAGTGACCGGTTGCGGCTGGTGTCGCTGGCGCTGGACAGCGACACTCCCCCGCGGGTCGCCGACGTCGCCGCCGCCGCCCAGCAGGCGCTGCGGCTGGGCGACCTGGCGCTGGGCGAACGGCTGGCCCGGTCGGCGCTGCAGCGGTCCGGCGGGTTGGCGGCGCGGCTCGCGCTGGCGCACGCCCTGGCCTGGCAGGGCCGCGGCCGGGAGGCCGATTCGGTGCTGGCCGACGTCGACTCCACCGCGTTGACCGAAGCGGCGCTGATGGACTGGGCACTGCTGCGGGCGGCGAACCAGTTCTGGATGCTCAGCGAGCCCGAACGCGCCACCGCGTTCCTGCGGACCGTGCGCAACCGGGTCACCGACACCGGCCCGCGGACCACGCTGGACGCGCTCAGCGCGACCTTCGCGATGAACGCGGGCAACGTCGGACACGCCGTGAAGGTCGCCGGCGACGTCCTCGCATCGCCGGCGGCCGACGACCAGGCGGTGGCCTGGGCGGCCAGCGCCGGCGCCTTGTGCGCGGCGCGCGAAGGCCGCTTCGATGACGTCGAGCCGTTGGCGCAGCGCGCGCTGGCCGCCGAACACCCGGGCCTGCTGCGCTTCACCATCGGGCTGGGTCAGACCACCGCGCTGTTGATGGCAGGCCACCCCGACCATGCCCGCCGGCTGGCTCAGCAATTCACCGACTTCGCCGAGCTGCAACAGCCGGGCCGCGCCATCGGCGAGGTGCTGCTGGCGCACGTGCTGATCGCGGGCGGCGAATTCGCTACTGCGGCAGCATTATTGGCTCCTGCGGCCGCCACCCTGGAGCGCACCGGATACTCGTGGGGCCCGCTGTCGCTGACGCTGCTGGCCACCGCGCTGGCCCAGCGGGGCGACACCGCCGCCGCGGCAAAGGCGTTGAGCAGGGCTGAATCCCGGCACGGCACCAAGTCGGCGCTGTTCGCGCCCGAGCTCGGGGTGGCGCGGGCGTGGCGGCTGGCCTTGGTGCGCGACACACACGGCGCGGTGGCCGCCGCGCGCGACGCCGCCCGGACGGCCGAACGCGGCGGCCAGCGGGGCGTGGCGCTGCGCGTCTGGCATGAGGCCGTGCGACTCGGCGACACCCGGGCCGCCGATCCTTTGGCCCGGCTCTGCACCGAGATCGACTGCGTCGCAGGCAGAATAGCGCTCGCCCATGCCCGCGCGCTGGCCGCCGGCGATGACGCCGGCCTGCGGGCGGTGTCGGACGAGCTGACCTCGATCGGCATGCACGCGGCCGCGGCCGACGCCGCCGCGCAGGCGCAGCGGCGCGGTGCCGGGACGGCTTAGCCGCTCAGGTAGCCGCGCAGCACGTCCACCGCGGCGGTGATGTTGGCGACCGCGACCCGTTCGTCGCGCTTGTGCGCCAGGTTGGGATCGCCCGGGCCGAAGTTGACCGCCGGTATGCCCAGCGCGGCGAACCGCGCCACGTCGGTCCAGCCGTACTTGGCCCGGACGTTGCCGCCGGCCGCCTCGACCAGGGCCTTGGCGGCGGGTTGGGCCAGTCCGGGCAGCGCGCCGGCCGCCGCATCGGTCTGTTCGATGTGCACGTCGAGTCCGGCGAGCACCTCGTGCACGTGTTGCAGCGCCTCGGGCAGCGACCGGTCGGGGGCGAAACGGAAGTTGACCGTCACCGCGGCCGCGTCGGGAATGACGTTGCCCGCCACGCCGCCGTCGATGCGCACGGCCGACAGGCCCTCGCGGTAGACGCAGCCGTCGATGTCGACGCTACGCGCGTCGTATGCGGCCAGGCGCTCCAGCACGGCGCCGAGCTTGTGAATCGCGTTGTCGCCCAACCAGGATCGCGCCGAGTGCGCACGGGTTCCGGTGGCGCTGACCACCACGCGCAGGGTGCCCTGGCAGCCGGCCTCGATGTAGCCGCCGGTGGGCTCGCCCAGAATCGCCACGTCGGCGGCAAGCCAGTCCGGCAGCTCGCGTTCGATGCGGCCCAATCCGTTTGCCGCGGCGTCGATTTCCTCGCAGTCGTACATCACCAGCGTGAGATCGTGCACGGGTTCGGCCACGGTGGCGGCGAGATGCAGAAAGACCGCGTCCCCGGACTTCATGTCCGCCGTGCCGCAGCCGTACAGGTCGCCGCCCTCGCGGCGGCTGGGCAGGTTCCCGGCCACCGGCACGGTGTCCAGGTGCCCGGCCAGCAGGACCCGTGACGGCCGCCCGTGGTTGGTGCGTGCCAACACGGCGTTGCCGTTGCGAACGATCTCGAACCCGGGGGCCTGGGCGCGCAGCGCGGCCTCGACCGCGTCGGCCAGCCGTGCTTCGTCCCGCGATTCGCTGGGGATGTCGACCAGCGCGGCGGTCAGCGCGATCGGATCTCCGCGTAAGTCCAGCACGGTCTCAGGGTAGTGGCGATCGCAAGCGCGGCGAAGCCGGGCGCAGCGGGTCGCCACCCTCGACCCAGTGGCGATCGCCAGCGCGGCGAAGCCGGGCGCAGCGGGTCGCCACCCTCGACCCAGTGGCGATCGCCAGCGCGGCGAAGCCGGGCGCAGC
>NZ_BAAGDE010000116.1:0-330 GCF_054660795.1 Mycobacterium sp. MUNTM1 | reverse complement strand
CGGGTCGGTTTCCGCCGCCTCACCGGCTGGCTCTAAATTTCGACCCAACTGATCAGACGACCACGTGTCTGGGCATCACGGTCGGCTTGACTCCATAGCGCGGACCCGTGACGTAGCCTCCGCGGCCGGCCGAGGCATAGGCAGGCATACCGGCCGGCACCGTACTCATACCGCCGCCCTCTTCCACGGGGCCGGTCCAACCCGAGCCCGCCAGCGGCGCGGCAACCGGCTCAGCTGGGGTGGCCGCCGACCAACCAGCCGGCACCGACAGCTTACCGACCGAGGACGCTTGGCCCACCCCCGCCAAGACCGGCGCCCCACCCACAGCGC
>NZ_BAAGDE010000115.1:0-4350 GCF_054660795.1 Mycobacterium sp. MUNTM1 | reverse complement strand
TCAGATATCTCCACTAAGCCCGGAGGTCCTCCCCACAATCAACAACCGTCACCAACGTGTCTGCCGAGTACACCTAGAGCTGCACGGGGTAGTGCGGCTCGCTGATCCGGGGCACCACGCTGTGCTCGACGAAGATCGCGTGCCAGAGCATGAAGATCAGCAGCGTCCACAGCCGCCGGCTGTGATCGCTGACGCCGTTGCGGTGCTCGTCGAGCATCCGGCGCACGGCGGCCCTGTCGACGAGGTGATCGGCCTGCGACGCGTCCACCGTTTCGTAGGCCCACTCCAGCAGCTCGCCGGCGCGCAGCCAGTGCCGGATCGGCACCGGGAAGCCCAGCTTGGGCCGGTGCAGCACGTGCGCCGGGACGATCGGCTCCAGCGCGCGCCGCAGCGCGTACTTCGTCGTCGTGCGGGTGATCTTCGCCTCGACCGGCAGCCGGGCGGCGACGGCGAACACCTCGGGATCCAGGAACGGCACCCGAAGCTCCAGCGAGTTGGCCATCGTCATCTTGTCGGCCTTGACCAGGATGTCGCCGCGCAGCCAGGTGAACAGGTCGATGTGCTGCATGCGGGCCACCGGATCCCAGCCCGCCGATCCGGCGTACACCGGCGCGGTGACGTCGGTGTGGGTCCACTCCTCGCGGAACCCGGGCAGCACGTCGCGCAGCTGCGCGTCGGAGAAGCTGCGGGCATTGCCGTAGTAGCGCTCCTCGAGCGTCAGGGAGCCGCGGTGCAGCAGGCTCTTGCCCCGCATCCCCTCGGGCAGCGGCTTGCTCATCTTGCCCACCGAGCGCCGCAGTGGCCGCGGCAGATAGTCAAAGGGCTTGAGCGACAACGGTTCTCGATAGATCGTGTAGCCGCCGAACAACTCGTCGGCGCCCTCGCCGGACAGCACCACCTTGACGTGCTTGCGGGCCTCCCGGGCGACGAAGAACAGCGGCACCAGCGCCGGGTCGGCCACCGGTTCGTCGAGATACCAGACGATCTCGGGCAGGGCGGCGACGAACTCGTCGGGCTTGACCACCTTGGCGATGTGGCGGGCGCCGATGGCCTCGGCCGAGGCGACCGCGACGTCGATCTCGGAGAAGCCCTCCCGTTCGAAGCCGGTGGTGAACGTGATCAGCCGGGGGTTGTGCCGGATGGCCAGCGCCGCGATGGCCGTGGAGTCGATCCCCCCGGACAAAAACGCCCCGACGGTGACGTCGGCGCGCATGTGCTTGGCCACCGAGTCCTCGAGCACCGCGGTGATCTCGTCGTACCGGGCCTGTTCGGTGTCGCGGGTGATCGGCACCGCGGCGAACCGCGGCACGAAATAGCGGGTGACCTCCGGTTGCAGGCGGTCGGGACGGATCCGGGCGTAGCAGCCCGATTCCAGCCGGCGCACCCCGCGGTGCAGCGTCTCGGGCTCGGGCACGTACTGCAGCACGGTGTAGTGCTGCACGGCCCGCTCATCGATGCCGGTGTCGAACCCGACCAGCTCGGCCAGGTCCAGCAGGCACTTCTTCTCGCTGGCCACCGCCGTGCCGCCGGTGCCGGTCGCCATGAACAGCGGCTTGATGCCGAAAGGGTCGCGGGCGCAGAACAATTCGCGGGTGACGGTGTCCCACAGCGCGAACGCGAACATGCCGCGCAGCCGCGTCAAGACGTCGGTGCCCCAGTAGTGATATCCGGCGACGACGGCCTCGCCGTCACCGTCGGTGGCGAAGACGGCGCCATGGCGGCCGGCCAGTTCGTCGCGCAGCTCGAGGTAGTTGTAGATCTCGCCGTTGAACACCAGCACGTAGCGGTCGGGCGCCTCGGGCGGCCCCCAGCGCAGCGGCTGGTGCGAGTGCGCGATGTCGATGATGGAGAGCCGGTTGAAGCCGAAGACGACGGAGCCGTCGGTGTCGGGGTCCACCCAGGTGCCGGGCTCGTCGGGCCCGCGGTGGCGCATCGAGTGCGACGCGCGCGCGATGGCGTCGTCGGCGCGGGCGGCGGCCGCCTCCTTGTCCGAGCCCTCCGGGGCGGCAACGAACGCCAGCAGACCACACACGGCGCCCCAGTATGCCGCACGTGCCGGGCGTGCGTGGACCTCGCACCCGGCACGTCGGGAATGGCCGGGCGCACCGGCGGGCCGGGGTTTCGTCGCCCGGCTCAGACGCGTGGTCTACGCTGCGTAGTATTCGATATCCGAGCAGGAGGCGCTAACGTGACCCCTCGCGAGCAGGACCGTTCGCAACGTTTGTCGCAGGGCAGGTTTCGGCGCCATTCCGGGGGCTCCGTGCGCCGGGCCCGTCGTCTTCGGCCCTTCGCGGTGGCGTGTGTGCTGGGCGTGCTGGCGTTGTTCCTGAGCGGATGCAGCAGCTGGGCGGACGCGCTGGCGTTGGGCTGGCCACGGGGCATCACCCCGGAGGCCCACCTCAACCGCGAATTGTGGATCGGCGCGGTGATCGCGTCGCTGGTCGTCGGCCTGATCGTGTTCGGCCTGATCTTCTGGGCGTCGATCTTCCACCGCAAGAAGGCGACCGACACCGTCCTGCCCCGGCAGTTCGGCTACAACATGCCGCTGGAGCTGGTGCTCACGGTGACGCCGTTCCTCATCATCTCGGTGCTGTTCTACTTCACCGTCGTGGTGCAGGAGAAGATGCTGCACCTGGACAAGAACCCCGAGGTTGTGATCGATGTCACGGCCTTCCAATGGAACTGGAAGTTCGGCTATCAGAAGGTCAACTTCAAAGACGGCACGCTGACCTACGACGGCGCCGACCCGGCGCGCAAGAAGGCGATGCTGTCCAAGCCGGAGGGCAAGGACGCCCACGGCGAGGAGCGGGTGGGTGCCGTCCGCGGGCTGAACACGTCGGACCGGCAGTACCTGAACTTCGACAAGGTCGAGACGCTGGGCTCCAGCGAGGAGATCCCGGTGCTGGTGCTGCCCACCGGCAAGCGCATCGAATTCGACCTGGCATCCGCGGACGTGGTCCACACGTTCTGGGTGCCGGAGTTCCTGTTCAAGCGCGACGTGATCCCCAACGCCGACGCGAACAACTCGGTGCACGTCTTTCAGACCGAAGAGATCCAGACGCCGGGCGCGTTCGTAGGCCACTGCGCCGAGTTCTGTGGCACATATCACTCGATGATGAACTTCGAGGTTCGGGTGGTGGCGCCCAACGACTTCAAGGCCTACCTGCAGCAGCGGATGGACGGAAAGAGCAACGCCGAGGCGTTGCAGGCGATCGGGCAGCCCGCGGTCGCGGTGACCACCCACCCGTTCGACACCAAGCGCGGCCAGTTGGCCGGAAGCCAGTAGGTTAGGACACCAAATGCATATCGAAGCCAGGCTATTTGAATTCATCGCCGGGTTTTTCATTGTGGTTGCAGTGCTTTACGGGGTGCTGACCGCCCTCTTCGCCACCGGAGGCGTGGAGTGGGCGGGCACCACCGCGCTGGTGCTGACCGGTGGCCTGGCAATGATCACTGCGACGTTCTTCCGCTTCGTGGCGCGTCGGTTGGACACCCGGCCCGAGGACTATGAGGGCGCCGAGATCAGCGACGGAGCAGGCGAATTGGGCTTCTTCAGCCCGCACAGCTGGTGGCCGATTCTGATCGCCCTGTCGGGCTCGGTGGTTGCGGTGGGCATCGCGCTGTGGTTGCCGTGGTTGATCGTCGCCGGCGTGATGTTCGTCCTGACGTCGGTGGCCGGACTGGTGTTCGAGTACTACATCGGGCCCGAGAAGCACTGATTCGCGGCATAAAGGTCACAATCAGATCACGTGATTGGTGGGCAGTTCGCCACGACGGCTTTGCCCCTTTTGGGTTCGGTAGTGTTTTGCCCAGGCAAACGAGAAGCGTCCCAGCGCGCCCGCGACGGTGTGATCGCGGAGGCTTGTGCGCAGGTGAGGCCGTCGAACAGGGTAGGCAAAGGCAAAGATGAGCGGGTCGAGACCCCCGGGATGGGATCCTGACGAACCCGACCGTGCCGACCCGATCAGCCACGAACCGGACCCCGGCGACGAGCCGGACGGCGATCTGGACGGCGCCGAGGCCGAGTCCGAGGCCGAGGCCCAGCCGGAGCCCTTCGAGGACGGCGCGGCGCTGGCGCACGAGACCGACGAGACGGACGCCTACTCGCGGGCCTACTCGGCTCCGGAGTCCGAGCACTTCACCAGCGGTCCCTACCTGCCGGCCGACCTGCGGCTGTACGACTACGACGACTTCGATGAGTCCGCCGACGCCGACGACGAGCGCAGCACCGCGCGCTGGCCGTGGGTGGTGGGGGTCGCCGCGATCGTGGCCGCCATCGCGCTCGTCGTGTCGGTGTCCCTGCTGTTCGCGCGCACCGATACCACCAAGCTTGCCAACCCCGGCACCACC
>NZ_BAAGDE010000114.1:0-4535 GCF_054660795.1 Mycobacterium sp. MUNTM1 | reverse complement strand
GCGCTGAACCCGCCCACCCAGGGCGGCCGCTCCGGTGGCGCCGGGGAGTTCCCGACCACGTGGGTGGGCGTCCCGGGGTCCGACTCCGAGCTCCGGCCGCAGGCCGGTCGCACCGCCTGGATCGGGCGCGCGCTCAACAACGACATCGTGGTGCCCGACGTGCTCGCCTCCCGCCATCACGCCTTCCTGAACCCGACTTCGGGCGGCGCCGAGATCCGCGACGCGAACAGCAGCAACGGCACCTTCGTCAACGGTGTCCGGGTCGGGTCCGCGGTGCTGTCCGACGGCGACGTGGTGACGATCGGCAACGTCGACCTGGTGTTCCACAACGGCATGCTGGTCCGCCGCCAGGAGGCGGCGACCCGGGCCGGCGGCCTGGAGGTGCGCGAGGTCAACTTCGGCGTCGATGGCAAGAACCTGCTGGAGCGGATCTCGCTCGTCGCCCGGCCCGGCACGCTGACCGCGCTGATCGGCGGGTCGGGCGCGGGCAAGACCACGCTGTCGCGGCTGATCGCCGGCTACGCCACCCCGTCGTCGGGGTCGGTCACCTTCGAGGGCCACGACATCCACACCGAGTACGCCTCGCTGCGCACCAGGATCGGGATGGTCCCGCAGGACGACGTCGTGCACCGGCAGCTGACGGTCAGCCAGGCGCTCGGCTACGCCGCCGAGCTGCGCCTGCCCCCCGACACCAGCAAGTCCGATCGCGAGCAGGTGATCGCCCAGGTCCTCGACGAGCTGGGGCTCTCCGAGCACGCGAACACCCGGGTGGACAACCTGTCCGGCGGTCAGCGCAAGCGCGCGTCGGTGGCCCTGGAGCTGCTGACCGGGCCGTCGCTGCTGATCCTCGACGAGCCGACCTCCGGCCTGGACCCGGCGCTGGATCTGCAGGTCATGACCATGCTGCGGCAGCTCGCCGACGCCGGCCGCGTCGTGCTGGTGGTCACGCACTCGCTGACGTACCTCGACGTCTGCGATCAGGTGCTGCTGATGGCGCCGGGCGGCAAGACGGCGTACCTGGGCCCGCCCGGCCAGATCGGGGCGGCCATGGGCACCACCAACTGGGCGCACATCTTCGCCAAGGTGGGCGCCAACCCAGATGAGGCGAATCGCCGCTTCCTGGCGCAGAACCGGCCGCCGCCGCCCACGCTGACCGAGGCGCCGGCCGAGCTGGGCGCCCCGGCGCGCACCAGCAAGCGCCGCCAGTTCTCCACGATCGCCCGCCGCCAGGTCCGGCTGGTGGTCTCCGACCGCGCCTACTTCCTGTTCCTGGCGGTGCTGCCGTTCGTCATGGGCGCGCTGTCGCTGACCGTGCCCGGCACCGTCGGCTTCGGTTATGCCGATCCGGTGAGCGAGTCGGCCGGTGAGGCCGGGATGATCCTGACGCTGCTCACCATGGCGGCCGCGTTCATGGGCACCGCCCTGACCATCCGCGACCTGATCGGCGAGCGGCCGATCTTCCGGCGCGAACAGGCTGTCGGCCTGTCGAGCACGGCCTACCTGCTGGCCAAGGTGGCGGTGTTCTGCACGTTCGCCGTCATCCAGGCGGCCATCGCCACCGCGATCGTCGTGGTGGGCAAGGGGCCGCCGACGCGGCCGGCGGTGCTGCTCGGTAACGCCACCCTCGAGCTGTTCGCCGGGGTCGCCGCAACGTGCGTGGCCGCGGCGATGCTGGGCCTGTTGCTCTCGGCGCTGGCGCGCACGAGCGAGCAGATCATGCCGCTGCTGGTGGTGTCGCTGATGATGCAGATGGTGCTGTCCGGCGGCATGGTGCCCGTCACCCACCGGATCTTCCTCGACCAGCTGTCCTGGCTGGTGCCCTCGCGGTGGGGATACGCCGCGCAGGGGTCGACGGTCGATCTGTGGGCGGTGTCGCCCGGCCCGCAGAGCCCGCGGGACAGCCACTTCGAGCACACGCCGGCGGCCTGGCTGTTCGACATGGGCATGCTCGCGGTGCTGACCGTCGCCTACGCCGCGCTGGTGCGCTGGCGCATCCGGCTCACCCGCTGAGCGATCGGCCGCGGGTGGCTCAGCCGTCCAGCCGCAGCCCGTGGGCGAGCGCGAAGGCGACGGCCTGGTCGACGTCGACGCGGGCACCGGCCAGCGAGGCCGTCGTCCACAGCGTCGGGTCCACGCTTCCGCCGCGCAGGTCCGCGTCGTCCAGGCGGGTGCCGGCGGTCCGCGCGCCGCGCAGGTCCGCGCCGCGCAGCACGGCCTTGCGCAGGTCGGCCTCCACCAGGCTGGTTTCCCGCAGCCGGCAGCCGCTCAGGTCCACGCCGCGCAGGTCGATGCCGCCGAGCACCGCGAGCGTGAAGTCCACCTCGTCGAACGTGATCGGCCGCAGCCGGCACTGCACGAACACCGAGCCGAGCATGCTGCACTGGGAAAAAGTGCTGTGCCACAGCGACGTCCGCCGGAACGTGCAGTTGCGGAAGGCCGAACCCCGGTGCTGCGACTCGGCGAGGTTGGCGCCGCTGAAGTTGCATTCGGTGAACACGACCCGCTCGGTCTGTAACCGGCTGAGGTCATCGTCAGTGAAGTCGTGGCCCTCGAATTCCTGGTCGACCCACCGCGTGGTCAATTGGCCGAGAGGCTGGCCAGGGCGTATTCGCTGACCGCGATCAGGGCGTCGGTCGCCGACCGGCGATCCCTGGCGTCGATGCTGATCACCGGGATGTGCGGCGGCAGGGTCAGCGCCTCACGCACCTCGGCGACCGGGTAGCGCGGCGCGCCGTCGAACTCGTTGACCGCGACGAGGAACGGCAGGTTGCGGTGCTCGAAGAAGTCGACCGCGGCGAAGCTGTCCTGCAGGCGCCGGCAGTCGACGAGCACGACCGCGCCGATCGCGCCGCGCACCAGATCGTCCCACATGAACCAGAAGCGGCGCTGTCCCGGCGTGCCGAACAGGTAGAGCACCAGGTCCTCGGCCAGGGTGATCCGGCCGAAATCCATTGCGACGGTGGTGGTCCGCTTGTCCGGGGTGGCCTCGAGCGCGTCGACACCGGCAGAGGCGTCGGTCAGCATCGCCTCGGTGCGCAGCGGCATGATCTCGGACACCGCTCCGACGAAGGTGGTCTTGCCGGCCCCGAATCCGCCGGCGATCACGATCTTCGTCGACGCGTGGGTGCCGGAATCGGCCTGCACGTCAGAGTGCGCGTAAGCCACGCAGTGTCCTTCCTATGAGTTCGTGGCGCTCGTCTCTGGTGGAACGCTCGGACAACGTCTTATGCACTCGAAGGTAGCCGGACAACACCAGATCCCCGACCAGGACGCGCGCGACGCCGAGCGGAAGGTCCAGCCGGGCCGAGATTTCGGCGACCGACGGGTGCTCGACGCACAGTTGGATGATTCTGCCTCGCGCGTCGTTGGGCGGCCACCGGTGGGTCAGGCCGGCATGCAGCGTCTGAATCGGCGCCTCGAGGGGAAGATCGACGTTGGTGTCGGTCCGCCCGGACGTCAAGGTGTACGGGCGGACGAGGTTCCCCTTACGGTGGGCCGGCCAGTTCTGCGAGGTGTCCATCGCGGCTCACGAGTGCTGCTGCACGGGCGACCGGCGGGTCGACTGCACCACGCCGCCCACCCGCTCGACGAGGACGGCCATCTCGTAGCCGATCTGACCGATGTCGCACGACGCCGCCGCCAGCGTCGCCAGGTGCGAGCCGTCCCCGACCCGCATCAACAACAGGTAGCCGTTCTGCATCTCGACCACCGACTGCAGCACCTGGCCGCCCTCGAAGAGCTGCGCGGCGCCGGTGGCCAGGCTGGCCAGCCCGGATGCCACCGCGGCCAGCTGGTCGGCGCGTTCGCGCGGGAGATGCTCGCTGGCGGCGATGGGCAGCCCGTCGACGGAGACCAGCAGCGCGTGCGCGACGCCGGGGACCTCGCGGGCGAACCTGGTCACCAGCCAGTCCAGGGAATTGTCGGGGGAAGTCATTATTCGTCGGATCCTTGATCGGTTTCACGGGCGTGCGAGCGTCCGCTGCGCACGCCACCGAAATGGTTACTGAACGAGGCGCGGACGGCCTCGGGGTCCCGGGCCAGGGGGCCGGTGGCCGCGTGCTGCGGCTCCCGGTGCGACGGGGATCGCCCGCTGCGCCCCCGCTCCGGCTCTGCCGGCTCGTCCTGTTCGGCGCCGTTGGCGCCGCCGGGGACCAGCCGCGCACCCGGGGTGCGCACCGGCAGGCCGTGGTCGGTGGTGTGGGCTTCGACGGGCTTCTCCTCGGCCGCGGCCGCGAGCGTCCAGCCGCGGTCCCAGACCGACTGCCAATCCAGGTCGGGGTGGTTGACCAGATCGTGCGGGTCGCCGAGCATCTCCGACAGCATCCGCCGGTATATGACGTCGTCGTCGGCCGGGGCCTTCGGGGCCGCCGGGATGGACGCCACCGGAGCGGGCCGGTCCTGCCGGTTCTGCGCGCGGCTGTCGGCCTCCCGGGAACGGGCGGAGAAGAAGGCCGACGTGTCCGACGCCGCCCGTGCCGGCTGGGCGGGCGCGGGCGCCGAACAGGACGAGCCGGCAGAGCCGGAGCGGGGGCGCA
>NZ_BAAGDE010000113.1:0-4603 GCF_054660795.1 Mycobacterium sp. MUNTM1 | reverse complement strand
GAACCGCCGTGATGGACCACCGCGCGGCAGACGGGAAATATCGTCGCGTAGTTCACCGGGCCCACCACCTTGACGTGATCGGCGAGCGGGACGCCGCTGAAGTCGCTACGGCCAGCGGCGATCAACGCCCGCTGCCCCAGTTGCGCGGACGCCGAGCCGATCATTTCGACGGTGTCGGCCGCGGATTCGAGTGCGATGCTGCCGGAACCGAAGCAAATCGGTGGTGTTCCCGAGGCAATCCAGGATGCGACGTCCTCGTCGGCCTCCGTGGGTAACTCCATCGTCAGTGCCCCGACAAAGGGGCGCCGGTCGCCCCAGCGCGCCCATTCGGCCGCCAGGCCGGGAAAGAAGATGTCGTCGTAGGCCTGAATCTCCAGCGATCGGCGTTCGGCGATTCGCCGCTGCGAGCGATGGGTTGCCTTCGGCAGGCCGAGCTCGCCGCGTTGCGCGTTGTCGACGTCCTTCGTCGCGCGCCAGAACAGCCATTCGATCGCCGTCATCGTGGAGCGCACCAGCGGCGCGGGCATGGTCGGCATGAGCCGGCCATTGGCCCGCATGGGAAAGTGGTGCAGCCCGGCCAACGGGATGTCGTAGTGCTCGGCGACGTTGGCGGCGGCCTGCTCGAAATTCAGGCCGGTGGAAAGCAGATCGGCGCCATCCGCCAGCGACCTCAAGGTGGTGCTGACGTCGCCCCAGTATTTGATCAGCGGATCCCAGACTTTGAGCACCTGCCTGACCGGATTGCGGAAGAAGTCCGTCCACATGTTGCGAAGGAATTCCTCGTCCAGAAACTCCTGCACCTTCGGCCCGTAGGGGACCGCGGCGAGCCCGACCGACTCGACGAAGCTGACCAGCTCGGGCGGCACGGCCATGCGCACTTCGTGGCCCCGGCGCAGCAGTTCGAGGCCGACGGCCGCGGACGGTTCGATGTCGCCGCGAGTTCCGTAACTCGCCAGGGCAAACTTCACGACACATCCTGCCTTCCGAGTCGTCCCGCTGTCGGCAACGTCGGGGCCATTATCGCCGGTTCGGTGGGCCGGCCGTCAGGGGATCGCCATTGTGCGCAGGTCGGCGGGTTGGCGAACGGGGGCGACTAGGAAGCCAATTCGACGAGCCCCAGCCGTTTGGACACCTCGACCGCCCCCACCACGTCGGGATCGGCGCAGATGTCCCGCCAGGCCTCGCCCATTCCGGGGTTGAAGTCGATGTCATCGAACAGCACGCAGCCGCCCGGGGCCATCCGGGGCTTGAGGATCTGCCACTGCCGGGTCACGAAGTCTCGGGTGTGGATCCCGTCGACCAAGGCCAGATCGATCGAGTCGGGGATGTCGCCGACGTGGTCTTCGAAGGCGCCCCGCGTCAGCGTGTAGCGGTCGGTGACGGATTTGATGTTGCGCTCAGCGATGTCAGCCCAGGATGGATTGATCTCGAACGAATACATCCACCCCTGCCGAAGCGCCGAGGACAGGTACATCCCGGACACCCCGAACGCCGAGCCGAACTCCACGACGATCGTGGGGTCGCGCAAGTCCACCAGGTAGGCGTACAAGTCACCCTGCCAGGAGGCGGCCCGGACCTGTTTGGGTTTCCGGGTTGCACCGGGCTGGCCGTAGGCGTCGGCCAGGGGCAGTGCGCCGAGCTTCTCCGTCGCCTGCGCCGAAGATTCGATGTCGGTTTTACGTGCCGCGCGTGGCAATCGTCGGGGAAGGCCGGCGATGCGTCCGCCACGTTTGATCCACTTCAGGTCCAACGCTTTCCGCAGCGCTATCACGACGCGAGACCCAACTGCTTTGCCAGATCCGCGTATTCGCCCTCGAGACGCTGTTTGAGGCGTGTGACGGCGGTGCGCTTCCTGCTCCGGATGTGCGACGAGTTCGCGATCGCGTCGAACACCCGGTCGACCACGGCGGCGCTGCTCACCTGGTCGGTGCGAATCAGTGACCGGTCGTCATCGATGGCGAGCGCGAAGTCTCGGCATTTCGGTTGGTACTCAAGGGAAACGACGGGTGTACCGGATAGGGAAGCCAGGACGCTCGCGTGCAGGCGGGTGACGATGGCGGCCGAACAGCGGGCCAATTCCCGCGCGGCCGCATCGGGATTGGCCGGAAGCACCATCTCTGCTTCCGGAATGTCTCTCAGCGCCACTTCGGTCCAGCGTCGGTCTGCTGGATTCATCAGTATCCCGACGAAGCGGTAGCCGTGTGACGACAGCCGCTTGACGGCGCCGGCTATCTCGTCCGCCAGCTGCTGCGGGTCGTGTCCCCAAAGGTCGTCTCCGAAGCCGAGATTCAGTCCGATCAGGCCGTCTTCGAAAGTGACGTCTGGCCGGGGGAGAAGCAGCGCCGGGTCGCCGGATACCTCGACGTTTAACCCGATGTCGGCCAGAAGTTCGGCGCTACGCGGCCCTCGCACGGACACGGTACGGAACCTGGAAAGTATCGGCGCCCAACGTTTCAGCTCGCCTTTGCCCGAGCCGCTATTGCGTCCGCCGAATACCGGATCTTCCACGCCGACGCCGATCGCGTAGCTTCCGTTGTCTTTGGTGAGCGCCAACCCTCGGTTGACCAAGAGCCGCCACTGGCTCCTACCGACGAGCGTGCCGCCACCCACGACCTGCCTGCTGCGCCGCAGCGTTCGGTTCAAACCCATTGCCGCCGTGGCGGTTGCATAGATCAGTTGGTGTGGGAGGCGCGGCAGATCGAGAAAGGTGGCCCCGCGCAACTGGCCCCGAACCGCGTCGTAGATCGCATCGTCGCCGAGGTTGCCCAGCCCGTGCCAGCCCAGGTATGCGACGGTGGGGTCGACGGCGACATTCATCGTCACGCACTCAGCCGCTCGTCGACTCCGGGTCCAGCGCCGTCCTCCGGTTGAGCGGCGTTGCGGGTGAGCTTGCACCGGAACGCCTTCAGACGTCCGCCGAGCGTTTTGGTCCAGCGGTTGCGTAGCGCCAGCGTCGCGATGCGCGGGTGCTCGGCCGCGGTTTGCACCAAGATCGCCTGACCCTCAGGATCTGGGACCTGTTTGGCGATGGCGCTGAGCACCCAGTTGGCGTTCTTGGCCACGATCGATTCGTGCACGGGGTCGCCGGAGACGACATCGAGCATGGCGTCCAAGGTCGCCACATGCGCGGGACCCTGCGTCCGCCAGAAGGTTTCGGGATCGGTGATCGACTTGTACCACATGCCGCGCGGGTGGCGGCGGTACACGGCCATGGTCTCCGGCAGCATGGCGATGTCGCCTTCGGCGGCGTGACGGACGTGCAGGTACCAATCCAGGGGCATGACGTCGGCCGAAATGTCGTCGTAGCGGGGGAGGCGGCGGTACATCACCGAGTTGGTCTGGATGAAGTTTCGCGAAATCAACGTCTCGAAGCTGAGGTCGCCGGCCCGAAAGGGTGGCGGGAACGTCGGAAGGAAGACCTCCTCGAACTTGCGGTAGACGGTGTGTATGAGTTTCTCGCCCTCATCGCGGTCGCGGGTCCAGGCGACGTGCACCGGGTGGAAACACACTGTGGTGTCGGGGTTCTGGTCGAGTAAAGCGACTTGTTTGCTCAGTTTCAACGGGTCGACCCAGTAATCGTCGCCCTCGCACAGCGCGATGTACTTGCCACGCGCGGCGGACAGGGCACCGGTCAGGTTCACGTTGAGGCCGACGTTCTTGGATCGCAGGATCGGTCGGAACAGGTGGGGGTGGCGGTGGGCGTAGTCCTGAATTATTCGCGGTGTGGCGTCGGTCGAGGCATCGTCGGCGACGATGACCTCCATCGGAAAGTCGATCTGCTGGGCGAGGAAGCCGTCCAATGTGTCACGGATGTAGGCCTGCTGGTTGTGCGTGGTCGACACCACGCTGACCTTCGGTGCATTGGCTGCTCTGCTTGGTGCGGTCACTGCGAGCCTCTCCTTCGCGCGCCGGCTGCGACGCGGTCGAGAAGTACCCTGTCATTGACCGGCGAACAAAGTCTTTGCGAAGAGATGCCGTCCCCCCAGAGCGGTTGCGTACCGCGCGACCGGTGGCCGCGACACAGCACGGTTACTGACACTTTGGTCAATAATAGCCAACACGGAACCTGAGTTCCTGCCGAGCGCGCGGTAAATGTGCGATTTGTGGGATAGGGGGGCACGCAGCAAATATTCCTGGGCGGCATTTCAGCGCCGAGAACGCTTGGTAAATTTCCCGTTTGCTCATGTCGCTGGCGAGCGACGGCATCTCAGGCGGCAAATTTTTCCAGGAGGTTGGCGGTGGTCGCGATGCTCTCGGCGGGTTTGGTCATCCGCGCCGCGATCGCGCGGGCGCGGATGGCGTACTCCGGGGTCAGGATCTGTCCCAGGTCGGCAACCAAGGAATCTTGCGTAGTACTCGAAAAGTGCCGTGCCAAGCCAACTTTCAATCGTTGAACCTGGCCGGCCCAGATCTTTTGATCGCTTAGACTCCAGAGGCTCAAGGTCGGTACTCCCGCGCGCAGTCCCGCCGCCGTGGTGCCCGCGCCGCTGTGGTGGACCACGGCGCGGCAGGCGGGAAAAATGGTTGCGTAGTTCACCGGGCCCACCACCTTGACGTGGTCGAACCGTGGCGCATCGCTGAAATCCGTTTTGCCGGAGCACAC
>NZ_BAAGDE010000112.1:0-5284 GCF_054660795.1 Mycobacterium sp. MUNTM1 | reverse complement strand
TGCTCGGGCCCTCACCGATTTACAACATGGTCGCGGCGTTGCGGCTCAGCGGGCGTTTGGATGCCGAGGCGTTGGGGGCGGCGCTGGCCGACGTGGTGGCCCGCCAGGAAAGCCTGCGCACCGTGTTCCCGGCGGTCGAGGGGATACCCCAGCAGGTGGTGATCCCGGCCGAGCGGGCCGACTTCGGTTGGCAGGTCGTCGACGCCATCGGGTGGTCGCCGGCCCGGCTGCAGGAGGCCATCGATCCCACGGTGCGCCACTCATTTGATTTGGCCACCGAGATTCCTTTGCGGGCAACGCTTTTCCATGTCGGCGAGGACGAGCATGTGTTGGTGGCGGTGATGCACCATATCGCCGCCGACGGGGTGTCGATGGCTCCGCTGGTGGCTGATCTGGGGGTGGCCTATGCCAGCCGGTGTGCGGGGCAGGCCCCGGGTTGGGCGCCGTTGCCGGTGCAGTACGCCGATTACACGTTGTGGCAGCGCAGCCAGCTCGGTGAGGTGGCCGATGCCGACAGCCGCATCGCTGGGCAGTTGGCGTATTGGGAACACGAGCTGGCCGGGATGCCCGAGCGGCTGGCGTTGCCCACCGATCGGCCCTACCCGCCGGTGGCCGACTACCGCGGCGCCAGTGTGGTCGTGGACTGGCCGGCCGAGCTGCAGCAGCAGATTCGTCGAGTAGCCCGCGAGCACAACGCGACCAGCTTCATGGTGATCCAGGCCGCCCTGGCGGTGCTGCTGGCCAAGCTCACCGCCAGCCCTGATGTGGCGGTCGGGTTCGCGATCGCCGGACGTGACGATCCGTCACTGGATCAGTTGGTGGGCTTCTTCGTCAACACCTTGGTGCTGCGGGTCGATCTGGCCGGGGATCCCAGCTTTACCGAATCGCTCGATCAGGTGCGAGCGCGCAGCCTGGCCGCCTACGAGCACCAGGACGTGCCTTTCGAGCTGCTGGTGGAGCGGCTCAACCCGACCCGGTCGCTGGCCCATCACCCGCTGGTGCAGGTGGTGTTGGCCTGGCAGAACTTCGCGGGAGACCCCGGCGCCGAGTTGGCCCTGGGTGATCTGCAGGTCACGCCGCTGTCGGCGGACACCCAGGTCGCCCGTATGGACCTGACCTTTACGTTGGGCGAACGCTTCAACCAGGCCGGCGAGGCCGCCGGCATCGGCGGGTCGGTGGAGTTCCGCACCGACGTGTTCGACACCGAAAGCATCGAAACGCTGATCGCACGGCTGCGGCGAGTGTTGATGGCGCTCACCGACGACCCGTCGCGGCGGCTCTCGGCGGTGAACGTGCTCGACGAAACCGAGCATCTCCGCCTGGAATCGCTTGGTAATAAAGCGGTTTTGGCCGCCCCGTCGAGCGCTTCGGTATCGGTGCCGGAAGCGTTCGCCACCCACGTGATCCGCACCCCGAACGCCGTCGCGCTGGTGTGCGGCGGTCGCTCGATGACGTATCGGGAGCTTGATGAGGCGTCGAATCGGTTGGCGCATCTGCTGGCCGGCCGTGGGGCGGGGCCGGGACAGACTGTGGCGCTGCTGTTTTCCCGGTGCGCCGAGGCGATCGTGTCGATGTTGGCGGTACTCAAGACCGGGGCGGCCTACCTGCCGATCGACCCCGCGCATCCGGCGACTCGGATCGGGTTCGTGCTCGCCGATGCCACACCGATCGCCGCGATCACCACCTCGGGGTTGGCCGACCGGCTGGCCGGCCATGAGGTGCCGGTCATCGACGTCAACGACCCCGCTGTTGCCGCCCAGCCCACCACAGCACTACCGACGCCGGCGCCGGTACCCGAGGATCTTGCTTATGTGATTTACACCTCGGGCACGACCGGGGTGCCCAAAGGTGTTGCCATCACTCATCACAACGTCACCGAGCTACTGGGGTCTTTGGACCCGGGTCTGGCGGCACCCGGGCAGGTGTGGTCGCAGTGGCACTCCTATAGCTTTGACATCTCGGGCTGGGAGATCTACGGCGCCCTGCTGCACGGTGGGCGGCTGGTGGTAGTGCCCGAGTCGGTGGCGGCCTTACCGCAGGACCTGCACGCCCTGCTGATCGCCGAACAGGTCGACATCTTGTGCCAAACCCCTTCAGCAGTCGGCACATTGCCGCCACACGGGCTAGAGTCGCTGACCCTGCTGGTCGGCGGTGAGGCCTGCCCGGCCGAACTGGTCGAGCGGTGGGCACCCGGGCGGGTGATGATCAACGAGTACGGCCCCACCGAGACCACCATGTGGGTGGCCCTAAGCGCCCCACTGACAGCCGGCTGCGAGGACGTGCCGATCGGTGCCCCGGTGCCCGGGGCGGCGTTCTTCGTGCTCGATCAATGGCTGCAACCGGTACCGACCGGAGTGGTCGGCGAACTATATGTCGCCGGCACCGGGGTCGGGGTCGGCTACGTGCGCCGCGCCGGGCTGACGGCGTCGCGGTTTGTGGCCTGCCCCTGCGGACAGCCCGGACAGCGCATGTATCGCACCGGGGATTTGGTCAAGTGGGGTGCTGATGGGCAGCTGCGCTACCTGGGCCGCGCCGATGAACAGGTCAAGCTGCGCGGCTACCGCATCGAACTCGGCGAAATCCGCGCCGCCCTGGCCGGGTTGGATGGGGTGGATCAGGCGGCGGTGATCGCCCGCGAGGACCGCCCCGGCGACACCCGCCTCATCGGTTACATCACCGGCACCGCCGACCCGGCCGAGCTTCGCACCCGACTGGCCCAACAGCTACCGGCCTACATGGTCCCGGCCGCCATCGTGGCGATCGAGGCGTTGCCGCTGACCGTCAACGGCAAACTCAACACCCGCGCCCTGCCCGCACCCGAATACGCCGAGGGCGAGCACTACCGCGCCCCGGCCACCCCCACCGAAGAAACCCTGGCCGACATCTACGCCCACACCCTCGGCCTGGAACGCGTCGGCGTCGACGACTCCTTCTTCGACCTCGGCGGAGACTCCCTATCCGCCATGCGCCTCATCGCCGCAATCAACAGCACCCTAAACACTCACCTCGCCGTGCGCACCTTGTTCCAGGCACCGTCGGTGAGAAGCTTGAGCCAGCAGTTGGGTCAAGACGCCAGCGAAATGGAAGTAGTCCCTGTCGAGTTCCTCAAGCAGGGCACCGGCGTTCCGCTGTTCTGCATCCATCCCGCGAGTGGGCTGGTATGGCCGTATCACGCGCTGGGCAATTATTTGGACTGCCCGATCATTGGAATCCAACAAACCTCGCAAAATGGCGAGGCCGACCCTGTGTCGATCCTCGATATGGCGAAAACCTATGCCGACCGGATCCAAGCGATTGATCCCACCGGCCCCTACAATCTGCTTGGCTGGTCTTTCGGAGGCGTCGTCGCCCATGAAATTGCCGTCGAGCTCCAGCGACGCGGACGCTCAATCGCGCGTCTCATCCTTCTCGATGCTTTGCTGCTTGTCCCGAGCAGCGACGTTCTGAATAACGAGGTATTAGTCGAGAAGGCACTAGAAGAAGTTCTGCGGTTCTGCGCCATAAACATTCCCGATCAGGGCGAGCCGCTTACCTATGAGCAAGTAGAGGAACTACTCCGCGAACGAGGATTTGTCGAATTCGCCCAATACAAGCCGCTGCTCGACTTGATTATCCGAAACGACGATACCAACATCGCGTTGGCCCGAGCTCACGAACCCGGTGTTTACAACGGTGATGTAGAAATATTCTCCGCTATGGGCGACGAGGACGACCAGAGTTCGCCTACTACGCAAAGTTGGCGCCCATATGTTGCCGGCAACATTACTAGCTACCCGGTCAACTGTGCGCACAAAGAAATGATGAGTGCCGAATCGCTTAGCCAGTATGGCCGGCAACTCAAAGCGCTATTAGAAACTGAAAATGCGCGAATAGAATGACTGCGCCGAAATTGCCTTCCCGGATTTGGACAAGATCAGCATCACACTGAGAAAGGCTGAATTCCATGCAAAAACTCGAGCACGATCTGATGGGTAACGTTGTGGTGAGCGACACGCAACCGCAAGGATTCGTTTTCCGCATGCGCGTGTGGCTCTTTCGATTCATACAAAACCTGTTTTTGAGGTTTGAAAGCTTCCTTGGACGGGCCTCGACGTACGGTGACCAAGAGTTTTTCGATCCCAAGGACTTTCCCTGGGTCGAGGCGGTCGAGGCGGATTGGCGCAAGGTCCGCGCCGAACTCGATGCGCTCCTGCCCTACGCGGCGGACATACCTGCTTTCCAGGAACTCCAGCCGGCCCAGAAGGCCCTTACCCAAGATGACGGCTGGAAGACGTTCTTCTTCTACGCCTACGGACTCAAGGCGCGGGGAAATTGCCGTCGCTGTCCGGAAACAACCAAGCTCCTCAAGCAGATGCCGGGCATGAAGACCGCCTTCTTTTCCATCCTCGCGCCCGGCAAGCACCTGCCGCCACATCGTGGTCCCTGGAAGGGAGTGCTTCGCCTCCATCTCGGGCTGCTCATTCCACAGCCGGCCGAGATGTGTGCCATCCGAGTCGGGTCGCAGACCCGTCACTGGCAGGAGGGCAAGGTGATGATCTTCGATGACACCTTCGAGCACGAGGCTTGGAACCGGACGGACGGCGTACGGGTAATCCTTTTCGTCGACATCATGCGGCCGATGCGCTTCCCGGCGAATGTGCTGAACGCGTTGTTTACCTCGATTATCGCAATGCCCTTCGTGCCTCTCACCGGCCTCGCGGGTAACTATCTGCGCTGGGAAAAGCGTTTCGAGGCCCTCGTCAATCAGGGCGCCGCGGCGAAGTAGCGGTTTGAAGATGTCTACCGAACCGACCACGCTGCACCATACGAAGAATTACTTTCCGGCTTTGGTGCGGTCTCGCCGATTCGCCGTAGTTGTCGCGATCGGCGGCATGCAGCTGATGGCGTCGATGGACGGCCCCGTCGCGATCTTCGCGCTTCCCAAGATCCAGAACGAGCTGGGCCTGTCGGATGCCGGGCGGAGCTGGGTGATTACCGCCTACATGCTCACCTTTGGCGGCCTGATGCTGCTGGGCGGCCGCCTGGGGGACACCATCGGCCGGAAGCGCGCTTTCATCGTCGGGGTTGCGCTGTTCACTTTCGCCTCGATGTTGTGTGGCATCGCCTGGGACGGAAGCACGCTGATATCGGCACGGCTGCTGCACGGCGCGGCCGCGGCAATCATCGCACCGACCAATTTGGCGCTGATCGCGACCACGTTCCCGAAGGGGTCGACGCGCAATGCGGCGACGGCGGTGCTCGGCGCGATGACCGGTCTGGGCGGGGTGCTGGGGCTGGTGGTCGG
>NZ_BAAGDE010000111.1:0-5287 GCF_054660795.1 Mycobacterium sp. MUNTM1 | reverse complement strand
AAATCACCGACGCTCCACTGTATATCGATGATTCACCCAACCTGACCATGATGGAGATCCGCGCCAAAGCCCGCCGGCTCAAACAAAAGACCGAGCTACAGCTGATCGTGGTGGACTATCTGCAGCTGATGACCTCAGGCAAGCGTGTCGAATCCCGCCAGACCGAAGTGGCCGAATTTTCCCGCAGCCTCAAGCTGATGGCCAAAGAACTCGATGTGCCGGTCGTCGCCGTCAGCCAGCTCAACCGCGGGCCCGAACAACGCACCGACAAAATCCCCCAACTCTCTGACCTACGCGAGACCGGTCAATTGGAGCAGGACGCCGACATGGTCATCCTCATTCACAGGCCCGACGCCTACGATCGGGACAGCCCCCGAGGAGGCGAGGCGGACCTGATCGTCGCCAAACAACGAAATGGGCCCGCCCCAAGAACTTTGACAGTCGCGAGCACCCTGCACATGTCAAGTTTTCGCGACCTGGCCCGCAGCTGAGTTCGTGGTGGTGGTCTTCGACGACCACGACGGGCGAAAGGCTCATTGAAGGTGGTCACATCGAACTCCATCGCGGCCAGTGCAGGGCCGAAGCGGCACAGGACTGAGCCGCGTTATCCCCACCAGGTGCGCTATCCATCGACGGTGTCCGTTCGGGCTGTTACCATCCGGCCAGGCAAGGCTGCGGTCAACTAATCAGATTGTGCTACAGCTGATTCCGAGCGCGGACAATGTCGTCCGCGGCGTTGTACCCCTCAGGTGTCACCCCAGAGACGGAATAACGAGAACTGAGAAACCCCATGACAGTGCTTGATAACGATGCTCCGGCCCGTAACGGGGCAGACACCGCCGAGCACCTGCGGTCCGCTTCGTCGTGGCCAGGACCGGCGCCCGCGGAGCTTGCGCTCGAGGCGAAGCCGTCGCGGACCCTCGCCCAAAGCGATGTCGTCAAACCCGACGCCACCCGGCGCCACGCAGTGTGGTTTTTCTGGATGTGGTTGCTGTTCGCCACCGTGGTTTCCATCGGCGGCAACGTGATTCATGCGTGGATGACTGCGCCGGCTCCCCACTTGAAGCTGCTGGCCTCGATCGCGGCCGCCGTTCCGCCCGCGATCCTGCTCGGGTCGACGCATTCGGTGGCTCTACTGATCAAGAACCGTCGACACGGCTACCGCCGCGTCGACGCCGCCGTGCTGGGCGCTGCGCTGCTGCTGATGGCGGGTGTCGCCGGCTGTGCGTTCGCGATGTCGTTCGTGTCTCTGCGGAACCTCATGATCTTGGTCGGTATGAGCGCAGGTACGGCGTGGCTGTGGCCGATCGGGGTCGACATGTCGCTGATCTGCTCGACGTTGGCGTTGCTGACCCTGGCCTCCCCACGTAACGGCGGTGAGGGTATCGAGACGCCGGCTGGTGCGACAGTGCCGCTCTCGCCGGCCGCCGGCACTGTCAGCAGCGGCCCGCGATCCGAGGCCGAGCGGCGGCTCTGGTGGGAATCCATCGCCGCAGTCATACGCGAGCAGAACAGCGACGTGCGCAAGATCGGCGAGCTGCCCACCACGCAGCTCGCCGAGATCTTGCACCGTCTCTACGACAAGAGAGATTCCAAACGGGCGGTATGCGCCGACCACGACCTGCACCACCGCGACGTTCGCACCATCACACACACCGCAGACGACGTGCTGGCCCGGCTCGCTGCCATTCCGTCGACGGACGGGACCAACCAACTCTGACTCGGCGCGCTGCTGCAGGCAAAGGCAGTGCAGCACCGCATCTGCTGTGGGACGTGGCCCGCGACGTGCGCCTCAACCGCCGATGGTCAGCGGTTTACCCTGTCCAAAGCGCGCAGTAGGCTGAAGCCGGCCCGAGCGCAGACACGGCCGCGGGCAAAGACACCATGGGGGGGTGGACATGGCGGAGCTAAACGCCAACCCGGCTGACTTGTTGCGGTTCGCTGACGCCTACTCTGAGCTGGCCCAGCGTGCAGCGCAGATTTCACCGCAGGCCGTCACCGAACTACAGCGGGTCATGCAGACTCACGGGCCGATGGGCTACCCCACGGCGGTGGGCATCGCCGCCGGCCTGGCCAAGGCCGAGGGCCCGCTCCAGGCCAAGGTCGCCGACTTCAACACCTACTCGCAGCGCTTCACTGAGCACAGCGCCACCTACACCAAGGCCGACCAGACCGGCGCGCAGGCACTGGACAACGAGTTCCGCCCCGTCGACAACAAGGACGCTGCGAACGACCCCGACCAACCCCAGCCCGCGATCGACCCCAGGAATCCCTTTGTGGGAGACGAACGATTCGGTCACTGGCAAGACATCGTCCCGCCGCCCTACGTGGGGAAAACTCCGCCGCCGCCCTGGACTGGACACCGCCCCTGGAAAGGCCCTTCGCTTGAGGGCGGCCCCACAGGCTTCTATCCGCCCGGCGGCAAAACATGGGCCGATGACAACGCTCCGCCGTTCGCCTACCTGCAAGAACAATATCGCTTCCGCATCTCAGGTGAGGACTACACGCACTACACCCGCACTGACCCCGTTGACGGCCACCAGCAGCAATGGGTGCAGTACACCTACGAGGCTCAAAAATGGACGCAGGGCACAATCGCCGGGCCGGCATGGGCCCCTAAAGCCCCCAACGAGATCACCGGCGAGCTGGGCGGTACCAACACCGGCGGCCTCTCAGGCATCAGCCCGCCGGCATACCGAGGTCCATGGGAGCCGATAACTCTTCCGCAAATCGCGACACTGTCGGCAGCGAACCCCAGCATTCACTACTACATGCCCGACGACTGTGGTTTCCAGTTCTCCTTCCTCAACGGCACTGCTACAGGCGGAAATTCAGGACTTGGACCCATCATGCCCAGCATGATCGCCGGGCCCTAAGGACGTCTCGATGAAGAACGTGGGTGAGTATTGGTGGATTTTGCCAGTGCTGTTGTACTTCATTCTGCTTGCGGTCGTCATGCGTCGCGGAATGTGGGCAACAGTGGGACAGAACATCTACTGGGTCGCCACTTGTGTACTGGTTCTTCTGATTCCGACAAAGCCCTCGCCCTCGAGCTACGTTCTGGCGGTACTCGTCGTGCTCAACCTGTGGATCTACAGGTGGTCGCTACGCAAAGGAACTTTCGTACTCGAAAGAGCGTCGAACAACGTGGGACCAATGACTCATCAGACCTCCGAGTCGGATGAAGTGTGAGCGACGCGGCCGTGGCGAAATCTCCACTCGCACTGAGGAACTCAGGCAGTAGAATGACAGCATTGAACCGCATCCAATGGGTGGCCTTCCTGGGGACGGGCCTCGCCGCCGGAGTCGGATTCTGGTTCGTGGTGACTTTCACCCTCGCCGCCGCCGGATTGTATTTCTACGCCCTGCATATCGCCTCGTACGTCGCAGTAATCCTGTGGCTGAAGCCATCCGCACGCAGCCACCTACAGAATCGCGCCACTGCTGATCGGCGTCGGATTGATGGTGAGCTACTTCGCCGTCGCTTGGACTGCTGCTCACGCCTGAGCATCCACACCACCGGTTTGCCGCCCAGTAACCTCATCCGTGAGGCGAATGATGGTTGCGCGGCGGCAGCGGAAAGAACGCTGCCCGAACGGCATTCGACCCCCAGGCCGAGAGGAGCCAATGCAGGCCGCAGGAGCGTGCCCTAGGCGTGGGTACCTTGACTTTGTGCCGGCGGGTCGATCCAGGGATAGGTCACTGCGAGGTATTCGTCGCGCGACACAACGAGGGTGGGTGCAGGTGTCGACATATCGACGTAGTTATGGCCGGCGCGGCCCTTCTGGCTCAAAACCGTTAGGTCAAGGGAGATCTCGTCCGCTTTGGCCGGGTCAAGTTGCCAAGTGACGTGCGTTGGGTCAAGGGTGATATCGGCTGCGCCGGCGCTGATGACGAATTCGTGGGTCACGCTGTCGTGCTCCAAACGCGACGACCCTCGCTGGATGGCGTCGTTGAGTGCGGCGCGGAAAGTGTCGAGCCCAGGGCCGTCCAGAGTCAGCAACACCGCATCGTGCCCGTAATCAAAGCGGGGCAGATAGTTCACGCGAATTATGTTCATGGGATTATCCAGGCACCTAGTTGAGTGTCGTTGTTGAATGATACCGAGGCGCAAAGACAAGACGGACGATGTGTGATTTCTTCATCGCGCAGCGCGGGCTCATAATCTCGGATCGTGCGGACGGTCGATGCTGGCAAGTAGCGAGCGGTACAGGTTTTCAGTCAATGCGGCGCACTCCGCGGCTAAGGCCGACTGGGCGTCGGCGCCAACGACAACGGCTTGCTCGATGAGTGCCCCGCCGCCAGCGCTGTTGACGACGTAGTTGTTGAAGTGACTGAGAACCTGGCGGTTACCGGTGGTTAGGCGGCCCGAGGCCCGGGTGGCGACGATTGCGTATTGCGGCGGTACGTCGACCGGGTGAGCGCTGATCTCGGTTGCCTGACTGTCGCGCAAGATGCGGTCGGCGTTACGTAGAACAAGTGCTTCTGGCACCGTGCCCGGTACCCGGTACAGGTTGAGGACCTCGCAGCCATCCCAGTGGTTGGTGCTGTTCACGCGGCGAAGCAGCAGACGCGTCACCGCGGGGGCGTCAGCGTCGGCGATAGCCCACGCGGAGGGGACGGCGAGTGCCGGCAACCAGAGGTGCAGGTGTGTGGAGGCCACATGTTGCAAGGGGCCGACGTGCTGGGCGATTTCTTGTGCCAGCGACGACACCGCGGTGGGATCAAACGCGGTCGGCATGGGGGAAACGTCGTTCATGCGATGGCCACCGCGCCCAGGAGGAGCAACAGAAGTAGCCCGCCGCCGGCCACCTCGGTTTCGGCGGGGCTCGGCGGTGGCACGTCGATGTGCGGCGGGCTGATGTGGGGGATCAAGCTCGGCGCCGGCGGCGGGGAGGATGCCGGGGGTGGCGCCGGCATGGTGGCGCCGGGGAACGGCGCCAACAACGGATTCTGTGGTGGCCCGATCACGCCCGGCGGTGCGGGCGCATTCGGATTGAGCAACCACGGCGGCAGACCGGAGATGATCGAGGGGCCGCTGACTGGAGGTAGCCCGCCAATGGGAACGTTTTCCCAGTCAGAGCCCGGCCCCGGGCGGGGTTTGTAATCCCAGTGCGGATTGTGCTGCCATTCGTCACCGGGGTAGTAGCGCCACTCACCGCCGTGTTGGTCATAGAGGCTTCGCCCTCCGCGTGCCACCGCGCTGGGACGACTCGCAGGCCCCTCGGTCAGGGGCCCCTCGACGGGCGGCCGCACGCCCTCAGGTGGGAGGCCCTCGACTGGGGGC
>NZ_BAAGDE010000110.1:0-6062 GCF_054660795.1 Mycobacterium sp. MUNTM1 | reverse complement strand
CGCCGCCTCCCGCCCACCGCGCGTACAGCGTGAACTGGGACGCCATCGCGCAGTGCGAGTCCGGTGGCAACTGGGGAATCAGCACCGGTAACGGCTTCTCCGGTGGTCTGCAGTTCACCCCGAGCACCTGGCGCGCCAACGGTGGGTCGGGGTCCCCGTCCGGCGCGAGCCGCGAGGAGCAGATCCGGGTTGCCGAGAACGTGCTGCACTCGCAGGGCATCGGCGCTTGGCCGGTCTGCGGCCGCCGCGGCTGAGCCGCAGCCACCAATCGACGGCGTGGCCGGGATACCTATAATAAGTTGGGGGGGGGGGGGGGCGGGCGGGGTTTG
The DNA here is from genome assembly GCF_054660795.1 of Mycobacterium sp. MUNTM1. Lineage (NCBI taxonomy): Bacteria > Bacillati > Actinomycetota > Actinomycetes > Mycobacteriales > Mycobacteriaceae > Mycobacterium > Mycobacterium sp. MUNTM1. The sequence continues at coordinate 5,733 of NZ_BAAGDE010000110.1, read as the reverse complement.
GGCGCCGGGGGGGGGGGGCCGGGGGGGGGGGGGGGGGGGGGGGGGGGGGCCCCGGCGCCGCCCCCCCCCCCACCTACCGCCCGCTCCCCCTAAAAACATTTACCCCGCCCCGCGCCCCGCCCCCCCCACTTCTTAGCTCCAGCGGGTGCGATGCCCGGCGTCGGGTAGCGTCGGGCCCGTGACCGCAACGCCGCGCGAATTCGACATTGTGCTGTATGGGGCGACCGGCTTCGTCGGGAAACTCACCGCCGAATACCTGGCCAGCTCGGCGCCGGACAGGCGGATTGCGCTCGCCGGCAGATCGGCCGACCGACTGCGTGCCGTCCGCGACACTCTGGGCGACAGCGCGCAGTCGTGGCCCATCCTGAACGCCGACGCCTCGTCGCCCTCGACGCTCAATGAGATGGCGACCCGCACCCAGGTCGTCATCACCACGGTCGGGCCCTACACCCGCTACGGATTGCCGCTGGTGGCCGCCTGCGCCGGCGCGGGCACCGACTACGCCGACCTGACCGGCGAAGCGATGTTCGTCCGCGAAAGCATCGACCTGTACCACAAGCAGGCCGCCGACACCGGCGCCCGCATTGTGCACGCGTGCGGATTCGATTCCGTCCCTTCGGACCTCAGCGTGTACGCGCTCTACCGCGCGGTCCGTGACGACGGCGCGGGGGAGCTCGGCGATACCGACCTGGTGGTCCGCTCCTTCTCCGGCGGCGTGTCCGGCGGAACCGTCGCGTCGATGCTGGAAGTGCTTGACACCGCCTCCCGCGATCCCGAGGCGCGCCGCCAGCTCGCCGACCCGTACACGCTGACCACCGACCGCGGCGCCGAACCCGAAATCGGTCCCCAGCCCGATCTGCCCTGGCGTCGGGGTCGCCGGATCGCGCCGGAGCTGGCCGGGCTGTGGACGTCCGGCTTCCTGATGGCTCCCTACAACACCCGAATTGTGCGGCGCAGCAACGCATTGCTGGACTGGGCCTACGGGCGCCAGTTGCGATACAGCGAAAGCATGAGCCTGGGCTCGTCGCCGCTGGCTCCGGTGGCGTCCGCGGTGGTGGGCGGCATCGGCGCCGCGACCTTCGGATTGGGCAGCCGGTATTTTCGGCTGCTGCCACGCAAACTGGTGGAACGCATCGTGCCCAAACCCGGTACCGGCCCGAGCGAGGCCGCCCGGGACCGGGGCTACTACCGGATCGAAACCTTCACCACCACGACCACCGGCGCCCGTTACGTGGCACGCATGGAACAGCGCGGCGATCCCGGCTATAAGGCGACTTCGGTACTGCTGGGGGAGTGCGGCCTCGCGCTGGCAGTGGACCGCGACAAGCTCCCGGATCTGCACGGCGTTCTCACCCCCGCGGCCGCCATGGGCGACGCGCTGCTCGACCGGTTCCCCGCCGCGGGCGTGACGTTGGAGGTCGAGCGGCTGGGGTAGTGACCCGGTTGCGTCGCACGGCCCGCCGCGAGGGCTGTTGTGTCGGGCCGCATGAGTCTACTGTCGTATGTGACTTGGCTCATACATCCAGTAATAAAAGGCGGGTGAACCCCGATGGCCGGTCTTGATGATCTGTACGCCCAGATCCCGACATCTGAAATCGCGACAAGGCTCGGCGTGAACGAAGACGAAGTCGTCGGCGCGGTTCACACATTGGTGCCTGCGCTGCTGAGCGGTCTTCACCAGAACTCGCAGGATCCCGCGGCAGCCGACCGGATCGAGTCCGCTGCCACGAGTCACGCCGCCAGTGGTCTGCTCGACGCCAGCGGCGGCGTCGAGCAGGTTGATGCGGGCGACGGCCGGCAGGCGATCGCGACGATCTTCGGTGGCAACGACGCCGATCAAGTCGCGTCGGCGCTGGCCAAGGGAGGCGCCGGTAACAGCGACATGCTCAAGCAGTTGTTGCCGGTTCTGGTCCCGATCGTGTTGGCATACATCGGAAAACAGATGAATTCGGGTGGCCGGGGCTCGCCGGAAACGGTGCCTCGGACAACGCAGGCCGCTTCGGGTGGCGGTCTGGGCGAAGTGCTGGGCGGCATCCTCGGTGCCGGCTCCGGTGACAAATCCATCGGCGGCATTCTCGGAAACGTGTTGGGCGGCAAGGGCAATGCGCTGGGCGACATCCTCGGTGGGCTGCTCGGCGGCAAGAAGTAGCCAGCGCCGCAAATTCACGCGGAGTCTTCATCGGTATTTCCCGTCGTTTCGATTGCGTCGAGGGAGGGATGCCCAGGCCCCAATAGAAGATCGAACTAACGGGTACGAGCATGTTCGGCCTTTGGCGTGGCCGGACTGCGTTGATGAGAGAGGTAATGCTATGTCAGACACGCTTACTGGTGGTCAAAAGCTTGTGCGCGGGGAATCGCTCGCCTCGAACAACGGCGCCTACACCCTGACCCTGGAGGACGACGGCAACTTGGTGCTGGCCTCGCGAGGTCAGGCTCTGTGGTCCACGTCGACCGAGGGCCAAAATGTGGTGCGCGCCGAGGTGCAGCCCGACGGCAACTTCGTTCTCTACACGGCGGACAAACCGGTTTGGCATACCGACACCAAGGGCAAGAAGGACGTCAAACTCGTGCTTCAAGACGACCGCAACTTGGTGCTGTATGCCTCCGACGGGCCGGCATGGTCGACGCACACGGAGACCGACAGCCCGCCGCCACCGGCGCCCGAGGCCGCCGCCGACGCGCCTGCCGCGCAAGCCGAGGACGCCGTCGCCGAAGGGGCCCCAGCCGCAGAGCCAGCGGCTGAGCCAGAGCCGGAGCCCGCGGCGCGGACCTATACCGTCGCCTCCGGCGACACCCTGTGGGCGATCGCGGAGCGCTTCTACGGCGACGGCAACCGCTACCAGGCGATCGCCGACGCCAGCGGCATCTCCAACCCGGACCTGATTCAGCCCGGCCAAGTGCTCACGATTCCCTGATCACCGGAGGACGGACCGCGCCACCTGCGGGTTTGGGCGCTTACATGAAGGTAAACACCGCTCCCTAGAATTGACGGGTGACCGCCAGCCGCAGCCCCGCCACCGACCTGCCCAAGTCGTGGGATCCCGCTGCGGCCGAAAGTGCGATCTACCAGAAGTGGGTGGATGCCGGCTACTTCACGGCGGACCCCGACAGCACAAAACCCGGGTATTCGATTGTGCTGCCGCCGCCGAACGTGACCGGCAGCCTGCACATGGGCCACGCGCTCGAGCACACGATGATGGACGCCCTGACCCGGCGCAAGCGGATGCAGGGTTACGAGGTGCTGTGGCAGCCGGGGATGGACCACGCCGGCATCGCGACGCAGAGCGTGGTGGAAAAGCAGCTCTCGGTCGACGGCAAGACCAAAGAGGACTTCGGTCGAGAGCTGTTCATCGAAAAGGTCTGGGACTGGAAGCGAGAGTCCGGCGGAGCGATCGGCGGCCAGATGCGCCGGCTCGGCGACGGCGTGGACTGGAGCCGCGACCGCTTCACCATGGACGACGGCCTGTCGCGGGCGGTCCGCGCGATCTTCAAGCGCCTCTACGACGCCGGACTGATCTATCGGGCCGAGCGGCTGGTCAACTGGTCGCCCGTGCTGCAGACGGCGATCTCGGACATCGAGGTCGACTATCAAGAGGTCGAAGGCGAGCTGGTGTCGTTCCGGTACGGCTCGATGGACGACTCGCAGCCACACATCGTGGTGGCCACCACCCGGATGGAGACGATGCTCGGCGACACCGCGATCGCGGTGCATCCCGACGACGAACGCTACCGGCACCTGGTCGGCACCAGCCTGCCGCACCCGTTCGTGGACCGTCAGCTGCTGGTGGTCGCCGACGAACACGTCGAACCCGAATTCGGCACCGGCGCAGTCAAAGTCACGCCCGCACACGACCCCAATGACTTCGAGATCGGCCTGCGGCATCAACTGCCGATGATCTCGATCATGGACACCAAAGGCCGAATCACCGACACCGGAACGCAATTCGACGGCATGGACCGATTCCAGGCCAGGGTCGCGGTGCGCGAGGCGCTGGCGGCCGACGGCCGCATCACCGAGGAGAAGCGGCCCTACCTGCACAGCGTCGGACACTCCGAGCGCAGCGGCGAGCCGATCGAGCCGCGCCTTTCTTTGCAGTGGTGGGTTCGGGTGGAGTCGCTCGCCAAGGCCGCCGGTGACGCGGTGCGCAACGGGGACACCGTGATCCACCCCGCCAGCCTGGAACCGCGCTGGTTCGCCTGGGTCGACGACATGCACGACTGGTGCATCTCGCGCCAGCTGTGGTGGGGCCACCGGATCCCGATCTGGTACGGCCCCAACGGTGAACAGCGCTGCGTCGGTCCCGACGAAACCCCGCCGGAGGGTTGGGAGCAGGACCCCGACGTGCTGGACACCTGGTTCTCCTCGGGGTTGTGGCCGTTTTCCACGCTGGGCTGGCCCGACAAGACCCCGGAGCTCGAAAAGTTCTATCCCACAAGCGTTCTGGTCACCGGCTATGACATCCTGTTTTTCTGGGTGGCCAGGATGATGATGTTCGGCACCTTCGTCGGCGACGACGAGGCCATCACCCTGGACGGCCGCCGCGGGCCGCAGGTGCCGTTCACCGACGTCTTCCTGCACGGGCTGATCCGCGACGAGTCCGGCCGCAAGATGAGCAAGTCCAAGGGCAACGTCGTCGACCCGCTGGACTGGGTGGACGCGTACGGGGCCGACGCGCTGCGGTTCACGCTGGCCCGCGGCGCCAGCCCCGGCGGCGACCTGGCTGTCGGCGAGGACCACGTCCGCGCGTCGCGCAACTTCTGCACGAAGCTGTTCAACGCCACCCGCTACGCGTTGCTCAACGGCGCCAGGCTGGCCCCGCTGCCCGCGTTGGCCGAGCTCACCGACGCGGACCGATGGATTCTCGGGCGGTTGGAAGAGGTTCGCGCGGAGGTTGATTCGGCGTTCGACAGCTACGAGTTCAGCCGCGCCTGCGAAGCGCTCTATCACTTCGCGTGGGACGAATTCTGTGACTGGTACGTCGAATTGGCCAAGACGCAACTGGCCGAGGGGATCACACACACCACCGCCGTGCTGGCGGCGACGCTGGACACCCTGCTGCGGTTGCTGCACCCGGTGATCCCCTTCATCACCGAGGCCCTGTGGCAGGCGCTGACCGGCGACGAGGCCCAGGAGTCGCTGGTGATCGCCGACTGGCCGCAGTCGTCCGGGATCATCCTGGATCAGGTTGCCGCACAGCGGATTACCGACATGCAGAAGCTGGTGACCGAGGTGCGCCGGTTCCGCAGCGATCAGGGTCTGGCGGACCGGCAGAAGGTGCCTGCGCGGATGACCGGCGTCGACGAATCCGATCTGGGCACCCAGGTGAGCGCGGTGACGTCGCTGGCGTGGCTCACCGCCGCGGGCCCGGAATTTCGCCCGTCGGCGTCGGTGGAGGTGCGGCTGCGCGGCGGCACGGTCGTCGTCGAGCTCGATACTTCCGGCACCATCGACGTCGCCGCCGAACGCCGCCGGCTGGAAAAGGATCTGGCCGCGGCGCACAAGGAGCTGGCATCGACCACCGCCAAATTGGCCAACGACGAATTCCTGGGCAAGGCCCCGCAAAACGTCGTCGACAAGATCCGCGATCGCCAGCGCCTGGCCCAGGAGGAAACCGAGCGGATCAACGCGCGGCTAGCCGGGCTGCAGTGAGCGTCCGATGACCGAGCCGCCCGACTGGCCGCAGGACGACCCCGATTGGCCGCAGGACGAGGTCCCCGCCGCGATCCCCGACC
>NZ_BAAGDE010000109.1:0-6089 GCF_054660795.1 Mycobacterium sp. MUNTM1 | reverse complement strand
GCGATTCACCGACACCGACCGCATCGAATACCTGGACAAATCGTGAATCGCAAAGTGCTGCTGTGGCTGGCCGCGGCGGCGGCGCTCGCGCTGCTGGTGGCCTACCAGACGGTGGGCTCCTCGACGGCCCGGCATTCGGCGGAATACGCCGCGCGCGCTGACGTTCCGACGGTGCAGCCCGGCACCGACGTGCTCGCGGGCATCGCCGTCGTGCCGCTGCGCCAGCACCGCTACGACTACCTGCGGTCGGCGTTCGGCGACGCCTGGGACGACGACAACGATGCGCCGATGGGGCACAACGGATGTGACACGCGCGACGATATCCTCAACCGCGATCTCGTCGATAAGACGTATGTGTCGGTCAAGCGGTGTCCGGACGCGGTGGCCACCGGCACGCTGCACGACCCGTATACCAACAAGACCATTGCCTTCCAGCGTGGGCCCAAGGTGGGCGAATCCGTTCAGATCGACCACATCGTCCCGCTCGCCTACGCCTGGGACATGGGCGCCAGCGGCTGGCCCGCCGCCGAGCGGCGGCGTTTCGCCAACGACCCGGCCAACCTGCTGGCCGTCGACGGGCAGGCCAATCAGGACAAGGGCGATTCGCCGCCGGCGCAATGGATGCCGCCGAACGCGGCGTTCGCGTGCCAGTACGCCATGCAGTTCATCGCGGTGCTGCGTGGCTACGCGCTGCCGGTGGACCAGGCGTCGACCGGGGTGCTGCGGCAGGCCGCGACGACCTGCCCGACGGGATAGCGGGCTACGAGCCCGTGTAGGTCTCCGGGTCCGGGCGCAGCCGGGTGCCGTCGTTGAGGCCGTTGATCGCGTCCATGTGCTCGTCGGCCAGCTCGAAGTCGAACACGTCCAAGTTGGAGGCGATGTGCTCGGCGTTGGCCGACCGGAAGACGACCGCGTTGCCCAGCTGCAGGTTCCACCGCAGCAGCACCTGTGAGGCGGTCTTGCCGTATTCGCCGGCGACGGAATTCACCGTCGCGTTGTCGTTCAGCTTGCCCAGCGCCAGCGGCGTGTAGGACTGGGTGAGCACGTTGTGCTCGGCGTTGGTCTTGCGCAGCGCTTCCTGGTTGAGCAGCGGGTGCAGCTCGATCTGGTTGACCGCCGGGGTGACGAAGGTGAGGTCGATGACCGTCGTCAGGTGCTCGTCGGTGAAGTTGGAGACGCCGATCGAGCGGGCAAGGCCATCCCCGCGCGACTGGATCAGCCCGCCGAAGGAGTTGACGTACGTCCCGAGCGACGGGGCGGGCCAGTGGATCAGGTAGAGGTCGACGTAGTCCAGGCCGAGGCGCTCCAGGCTGGCGCTGCACGCGTCCATCGCACCCTTGAAACCCTGGTCGGGGGTGGCCAGCTTGGTGGTGACGAACAGCTCGGCGCGGGGAATGCCGGAGGCCGCGATCGCGCGCCCGACGGCTTCTTCGTTCCCGTAGACGGCGGCCGTGTCGATCAGCCGGCAGCCGATTTCGAGCGCCGCCGACACCGCGCGTTCGGTCTCGTCATCCGACAATTCCGCGACGCCCAGGCCCAGGGCCGGGATCGTGTTTTCGTCGTTGAGAGCAATTGAGGGTAAGGCGGAGCCCGACTCGCCGGCCAATTCATTCACCTGCCTGTGAAATTGAAGGTTCGAGATTGTGCACCGAGCCGGGTTCCGTCATCGAGCGAGAGATCAACGCCGTTCGGCGCCGAGTTCGAGGCGCTCGGTTCGATATCGAACACGTCGAAGTTGCTCGCAATCCGATGACAGCTCACCGACTTGGGGATCACGATATTACCGAGTCAGTTAATGCAACCTCATCAACACCTGGGCAGGTGTCTATCCGCGCCTTCTGCATCGAGTACGCCACCCCGTACAGTTAGTCGCGCGGCACACCGGAATCGGCAGCCGCCCGGGCGGTCTTGCGTACGACGCGGGGGCGGCGGCGATGTCGATTTACCGGTAACCGACGACGGCGGCGCTGACCGCCCGTTTGGTGGCCGCCGGGGCCGGCAAGCCTTGAGGCGATGGGTAGCGGTAGCCGAATAACCGTTCGTCGTCGAGCGTCAGCACGTGTTGTTTAAGGGGGTTGCCCATGACCAGGCCTCTGTCAGGCGCACCGGAGCTCGAGTTCGGGGCCGCCCGGCCCTCGGTGCCGCTGGCCAGTCGCATCCAGGGTGCCGTCACCAGCGTGGGGGCCAAGGTCATCCCGTGGATCCCGACCGCCATCAGACGAGGGCTGGTCCGCGGCCGTTCGGTCATCATCGACGGCAACACGCTGGATCCGACGTTGCAGCTGATGCTGTCGGGCCTGCGCGCCGTCGGCGTCGACGGGCTGGTCGTGGACGACGACCCGCAGGCGTCGCGCGCGCAGATGCGCGAGTCGACCGTCGGCTTCCCCGGGCCGCAGATCCACGTCGACGTCGACGAGCTGTCGCTGCCCGGCCCGGCCGGCGACATCCCGGCCCGCCACTACCGCCCGGCGGGCGGCGAGGAGGCGCCGCTGCTGGTCTTCTATCACGGCGGCGGCTGGTCGATCGGCGACCTGGACACCCACGACGCCCTGTGCCGGCTGACCTGCCGCGACGCCGGCATCCACGTGTTGTCGATCGACTACCGGCTGGCCCCCGAGCACCCGGCGCCGGCCGCCATCGAGGACGCCTACGCGGCCTTCACCTGGGCCTACCGGCACGCCGGCGAGCTCGGCGCGACGCCGGGGCGGGTCGCGGTCGGCGGCGACAGCGCCGGCGGCAACCTGGCCGCCGTGGTCAGCCAACTGGCGCGCGACGAGGGCGCCCCGGCGCCTATGCTGCAATGGCTGATCTACCCGCGCACCGACTTCACCGCGCAGAACCGGTCGCTGACCCTGTTCTCGCGCGGCTTCCTGCTGACCAAGCGGGACATCGACTGGTTCGAATCGCAGTATCTGCGGCGTTCGGAGCTGGACCGCACCGATCCGCGGGTCTCCCCGGCGCTGGCCGAATCGCTGACCGGGCTGGCTCCCGCGCTGATCGCGGTCGCCGGCTTCGATCCGCTGCGCGACGAGGGCGAGAGCTACGCCGAGGCGCTGCGGGCCGCCGGTGTCGCGGTGGACCTGCGGTACCTGGGTTCGCTGACCCACGGCTTCGCCAATCTGTTCCAGCTGGGCGGCGACAGCATGGTCGCGACCAGCGAGCTGATTTCGGCGCTGCGCGCACACCTGAGCCGGGTCTGATTCCTTGACCGGCCGGCGCCGGTAATCTAGAGGCGCTTTGTCCGATCGCTTTGTCCGCAACCGGGCAGACCGACAACTCGTACCGAAAGATCAGGGAACCAGTGGCCGACAAACCCAAACGTCCCCCGCGATTCGACATGAAGTCGGCCTCCGGCGGTAAGTCGAGCCGGCTCGTCCAAATCGGCGGCACCGCATTCGTGGTGATCTTCGCGGTCGCCCTCGTCTTCTACATCGTGACGTCGCACCACAAGAAGACCGGCCCCACCGGCGCCGGTGACACCGTCCGGGTGACGTCGAGCAAGCTGGTCACCCAGCCGGGCAGCAGCAACCCCAAGGCCGTGGTGACGTTCTACGAGGACTTCCTGTGCCCGGCGTGCGGCAACTTCGAGCGGACCTTCGGCCCGACGGTGTCCAGGCTGATCGACCTCGGCGCCATCGCCGCCGACTACAACATGGTGTCGATCCTCGACAGCTCGCGGAACCAGAACTATTCGTCGCGCGCGGGGGCCGCGGCGTTGTGCGTTGCCGACGAGTCCCAGGACGCGTTCCGGCGCTTCCACTCGGCGCTGTTCAGCACCGACATCCAGCCCAGCGAAACCGGCAAGTCCTTCCCCGACAACGCGCGATTGATCGAACTTGCCCGCGAGGCGGGGGCGGCGGGCAAGGTGCCGGACTGCATCAACAGCGGCAAGTACCTGTCCAAGGTCACCGGCGAGGCGGCGGCCGGGCACATCAACGCGACGCCGACCATCAAGATCAACGGTGGCGACTACGACCCGTCGACACCCGATGCGCTGGTCAACAAGATCAAAGAGATCGTGGGCAACATCCCGGGCATCGACGGCGCGGTCGCGCCGGCATCCATGTGACCGGTGCGGTGTCCACAGCAGCAGCCGACTTGACCACGGCCAGGTCGGGCGCGCCGCGAGTGCCGGCGCTCAGCGCCTGGTGGGTGCTGATCGCCGGCGTGATCGGCCTGGTGGCGTCGATGACGCTGACGGTCGAGAAGATCGACATTTTGCTCAACCCGTCGTACGTGCCGTCCTGCAATATCAACCCGATCCTGTCCTGCGGTTCGGTGATGATCACGCCGCAGGCGTCGCTGCTCGGCTTCCCCAACCCGCTGCTGGGCCTGGTGGCCTTCACCGTGGTGGTCGTCAGCGGGCTGCTGGCGCTGACGAAAGTGGCTCTGCCGCAATGGTATTGGGTTGGCCTGACGGTCGGGTTGCTGGTCGGTGCGGTGTTGGTGCACTGGCTGATCTTCCAGAGCCTGTATCGGATCAACGCCTTGTGCCCGTACTGCATGGTGGTATGGGCGGTCACCATCTCGCTGCTGGTGGTGGTCGCCTCGATCGCCTATCGCCCGGCGCTGCAAGACCGCCAGGCCGGCCCGGCGTGGGTGCTCTTCCAGTGGCGGTGGTCGATCGCTGCCCTCTGGTTCACCGCGGTGTTCCTGCTGATCATGGCGCGGTTCTGGGACTACTGGTCGACGCTGTTATAGGTAGCCGCACGTGACCCGGATCATCGGCGGAGTCGCAGGGGGCCGTCGCATCGCGGTCCCGCCGCGCGGCACCAGGCCCACCACCGACCGGGTCCGCGAGTCGCTCTTCAACATCTTGACCGCACGCCTGGACCTGACCGGGCTGGCCGTGCTGGACCTCTACGCCGGCTCGGGCGCACTGGGATTGGAGGCGCTGTCGCGCGGCGCCGCCGCCGCGCTCTTCGTGGAGTCCGACCCGCGCAGCGGATCCGTCATCGCACGCAACATCGAAACCCTCGGCCTGCCGGGCGCGACGCTGCGCCGGGGAGCGGTGGCGACCGAGCTGGCAGCCGGGACCGCGGCCACGTTCGATCTGGTGCTGGCCGACCCGCCCTACGACGTCGACGCCGCCGAGGTCGAGGCCGTGCTGGCCGCATTGGCCGCGCACGGCTGGGTGCGCGGGGGCAGCGTCGCGGTAGTGGAGCGGGCGGCCGGCGGCGCGCCGCTGAATTGGCCGGCCGGGTGGTCGGCGTGGCCGCAGCGGGTGTACGGCGACACCCGTCTGGAGCTGGCCGAGCGTCAGTGAGGTGGGCGTGTACCGTCATTCGTCATGGCGCCGCTCCTCAGCATCGCTTCGCTCTGCATCGTCTCGGCGCGCGTCATGATCGCCGCTGAACGGAGACCACGCCTTCACATCGGAGCGCCGCTATGACCGGCGCGGTGTGCCCGGGGTCGTTCGACCCGGTGACGCTGGGCCACATCGATGTCTTCGAGCGCGCGTCGGCTCAGTTCGACCAGGTGGTGGTGGCGATCCTGACCAACCCCGCCAAAAAGGGCATGTTCGATCTCGACGAGCGGATCGCGATGATCAACGAATCGACGACGCACCTGCCCAACCTGCGGGTGGAAGCCGGGCAGGGTCTGGTGGTGGATTTCGTCCGGTCGCGCGGCATGACCGCCATCGTGAAGGGGCTGCGCACCGGCACCGACTTCGAATACGAGCTGCAGATGGCGCAGATGAACAAGCACGTCGCCGGCGTGGACACCTTTTTCGTCGCGACCGCCCCGCGCTATTCGTTCGTGTCGTCGTCGCTGGCCAAAGAGGTTGCGATGCTCGGCGGTGACGTGTCCGAACTGCTGCCTGAACCGGTCAATCGTCGCCTGCGCCAAAGGCTTTCGGACAGGTCCTGACGCCGGGCGGTTGACGCGTAAAGCGTTGATCTGCAAGGGTTTTGGACAAGGGTATCGGGAACGCATTCCTTGCTACCCCAACCCGGTTGGGTTTTGATCCGGTGCTGGTGAGCTACCTAATTGGTTGTTGGTGGGGGTTGCAAGGGGTCGTACCACCACCAGTCGGCGCGCTCGCCGAAGGGCCCGGCACACGGTGGGACGTCGGGCGGGGGTCGGGT
>NZ_BAAGDE010000108.1:0-6416 GCF_054660795.1 Mycobacterium sp. MUNTM1 | reverse complement strand
GCCCGTCCATCCCAGGATAAAACCCACCGAAGTCGCTTAACTCCACCGAAGCCGCTTGACTCTCGTTAGGAACTCAACAACGAGCTGCCGACGACGACGACGAACGAAGAAGAAATGAGGCGATGCAGCGAAGATTGACCAGAATCGCCGAGCTACTTTGACAGATATCCGGCGTGTCGCGTACCGGTGTCAAACTAGCTGCCCGCCGAAATCGCCACTCTCCCCGGAGCAATTACCGCTCGGCATGCCTGCGCGACCTGTTGTTAAACAACACTGGCCACCTTGTCAATCTTCACTGCATCTCGACATCTCCTCTCTCTCACGCGCACAGGGCAGCAAAAAGACCCACACCCCACTCCTGTGTCGGGTGGGGACTGGGTCACCGCCACTGAGGAGCAGCGCGCTCGACATCGGCGATACGTCCTTGCTCAATCGAGGCCTCGAGGCCGGATATCCGTCACCGTCGAGCCTCCGGACAGCTCATCATCGGATCTCTCGACAGACGTCACACTCCCAGCCGCTGGCCTGTTTCGTGCAGGTGCGCCGCTCCTCACACATCCAGCACCGCTGGTTGGCCTTGTGCTCAGGCCCCGGCACCGGCCGGGTCGCAGGCGGCTGTCCGCCGGCCAACAGCACCGCATATGTCGCCTGAGTTTCGTTGTCCCGCTTGGCCTGCGCGTCGGCGGTCATCGGTGGACCGTCGCTTTGGCGCAGGTGACTGCCGAACGCCGCTGCACACTCCGCGCACGGCATCCCCTTCTGCTCTGCAGCGTTACCGCAGCCAGGCAGGATGCAGCGCGGCCCAGACAGCTCGTCGCCGCCGGCCGCGCCCTTACGCGCCCGACCGCCGCCAGTGGTCGCCATCATGGTTCTCACATCCCCTTCCTTCGGTTGTTCGCACCGAGTCAGCCTTGGCCGCCCTGCGCACCGGCACAGCCCGGGTGCAGAGCGCACGCTGGCGCTCAGGCCGCCGCGGCGTTCAGTTCGCGCAGCACCCATAACTCTCGTTGATGACATGTTCCGGCGGTGCCGTCGCAGGGTTCGCCGTGTTCGGTGCACCCGCCGGCAACCAGGCCCCGGCGCCACCGCAACGCCCACTTGAGACAGTTCGAGCACTTCGCGTGAGCGCAGCCCGGCAGCCGCGGGTTCTTTCGCGCGTTCAGGCTCCACCCCATGCTGTCCGACGACGCCAGCAGATCCCCGTAGATCCGAAGGCCTTGTGTCTTAACCCCGTACCCGTGCAGCGGCACCTCCGGATCACGATCACGCAACGCCTCCAGCACTTCGCGGATCTCGCCGGTGTGTTGCCGCCGGCACACCGACCCGACACCGACCGACGGATAAGTGCTGACGTTCACCCCGGCCTCGCCGAACATGTCCCAGCACCGCAGGTAATCCTCGACAGTTTGGCCCTGGCAAGTGGGCATAAACGGGGCTTCGGGATGCAGGTCCGCGTCGTCGTCCTCATGCCACATCCGTTCCAGCAGCACGAAGTTCGCCACGGTGCGCCGCTGGTGTTCCTCGACGGTCAGGCCGGTGCGGGCAAGCATGTCGTCCTCACACATCCAGTCCATTCCGGCCGCCCATTCCAGCTGGCCAATCTCGCGGTCGTAGCGCTTTACCGCCGAGACATACTCCTCCGCAGTGGTGCGCCACCCTCCGTAAAGAGACAGTTCTGAGAACCCCCCGGAATCCAGCGCCCACCCCGAACGTGCCTTCGGCAGTGTCTTACGTCGCGACAAGCGGCGGTGCGACACGAACAACGGCACACCCACATGTGCTAACCACCCATCCATATGCGTCCCCAGGTAGAACACCGGCGCACTCGCCATAACCCAAACCCCTCACGGGTCGGTGGGCCCGCCCTCGCGGTAGGCCCTACACACACGGATACTACCGGCCGCTACCGACACGGCGACCGAGGAGAAAAGGAGAAGAAGAAGACAAGAACATCACCACACCCGCACTCCCACATACGAATTGACCACTACCCCAGCCCTATGCCGGGTGGGGTAGTCGACCGCCTTGCGGGTTGGCAGGGTGCGATCAGCGCCAGGCATATCCGCACCCCGCAACCTCCGGGCAAGGGTCAAATCACCAGCGCTGAGACATGGTGCTGGATCAGGTTGCGAATCTCTTCAGGCCGCACTCCGTTCTGCAGCGCGCAATCCAGCAATCCGGCCATCCGATGAGCTGGATCGTCTGCCAACGCCGCCTCGAGCGCGACGCCAGCTAGCGGCCCTTCGCCCCGCGAAAATGCGCTGAATCCGACGAGGCACAAGGCTTCGGATCGGTAGGGCTGTGGCAGGACCCGCGCCAGCTGGCTCCACAGCATCTCGGCTGCGCTCGCTTCGTGTGAGTCCACCAACGTAAACAGCGCATCTCGCACCCGCACGTCGCCCAGCGATGCGCCGATATCCGCCAGCTCGGCATTCGACAAGACGGCGCCCTGGCCCACGCGACGCACCGCAGCCACCGCCTGGCGCACCGATACGGGCACGTCATCCACCGCGCCGCCAGCACAGTCAGCACCGGCCAGCATGGGCGCCACCGCAGCGGCGCGCTGAACATCAACGGCCACAATCGCTCTTAGCTCATCCCGCGTCTCATACATCCGGCGTCCCGCGACCACCGCTGCCGCCGCGGCGGCCGAAGACGCTGGATCGTCGAGCACACCGGACTTGCCACACCCGTCCACACATTGCCACCGTCCACCCGCCTCGACTCGGTCCAACATCACGGCATCCAGAAGGCGCACGCCCGCCGCTTCCAGCGCCTCTCCCAACCTTGCCGCCATGCCAGCAAAGCGCTCCGCGCACATCTCGCACGAGCTGCTCAGCGTCGACACGAACACCGCCAGGGCGCCATCGGCACCACTGCGCCCCACCAACGACGCCAACCTCTCCAGCGCATTCGACGCCGCGACGTCGCTGAGATCCACACGCAGAACGCAACTCACGCAGCCACCCTGTACGGCCGCCACCACCAGCGACTCCACAGGCCGAAACCCAAGAACTCCCACCAGATTCCGAACGACGTCACCAATGGACTTGGTTGAATACATCTTGCGCTCCCCCTTTGGGAATTGTGGGCCAGCCCCAATGACCTGCCCTTACAACACCGATCGTATCGGCAGCCACCGACAACAACGACGCTATCGCGGCTACTACTGGTGGTGGTGGGTGGTGGTGGTTGAGGCGATGCAGCGAAGATTGACCAGAATCGCCGAGGTACTTTGACAGATACCCGGCGTGTCGCGTACCGGTGTCAAACTAACTGCCCGCCGAAATCGCCACTCTCCCCGGAGCAATTACCGCTCGGCATGCCTGCGCGACCTGTTGTTAAACAACACTGACCACCTTGTCAATCCTCACTGCATCTCGACAACAACAACAACAGCAGTGGTTAATGCTGCTTTTCGGACTGCACCCCCACCCCACGCCTGTGCCGGGTGGGGTTTTAACACTGCCGGCGGCCCGGCTGGATGCTTAACGGGTGGTTGAGCATCGCCACCGTTGGTGGCCGTAGGCGTGAGGACACACCGCAGCGTTAGTAACTGAAAAACGCTGCCCTCGTCGGAAAAACTGTGCCCCTGTTCAGAGTCGGTTGATGGGTGACATTTCTATGCCGGTTGATCCTTGACACTCTGTGTGTGGTTTAGGTCCCGGCGCTGGTGCGTAGGGCCCGTTTGTTTCGTACCTCGCCGGTACTGGTGCGCGCGGCGGTTTTGACGAGTTCGTCGCCGATGAAAAACCGCAGCAGCTCGCCGTCGACGTGGACGTCGCAGCGAGCGCCGGCATGGTGGCGTCCGATGCAGACTTGTTGCCAGGACACGCACACGATGCCGTTGGAACACACCCGGCGGCTGACCCAATCATCACCGCTGCGATCAGCCACCGGTAAAGCCACCGTCGGCGACGCTGGGGCCGCCGGGGTGAACCGCTGGGCAGGGGTGTCCATGTCCAGCGACTGATGCGGGCGGGCGCTGTTGTAGTAAGCCACCCACTCATCGAGAGCCTGCTGGGCTGCCTTCAGGTTCGCGAACGATGATGTGCTGCTGAGGAATTCCGCGCGCATGCTGCGGTGGAACCGCTCGATCTTGCCGGTCGTGGTGGGGCTGCGTGGCTGGGTCAACAGATGCTCGATGCCGTGTTCGCGGCAGATCCGATCAAAGAGCACCTCGACCACGGGGTGATTGAACCGCCCGGTGAACACCTTGCCGTTATCGGTGAGAATCTGCTCGGGCGCCCCGTAGGTCTGTAGCGCTACGCGTAGCCCGTCGCAGACCGCCCGGGTGCGTTCCCGGGCCATCAACCGCGCACAGACACACATCCGCGAATGATCATCAATCCCGGTCAACGCCTTGGCGCAGCTGCCATCAGCCAGTGGGAACCCGCCCACGATGTCCATCTGCCACAACTCCATCGGCGCCCCGCGTTCCCAGCGTTTCCACTTGCGCGAGCGCCGATCCCGCAGACCCGGATCGATCATGTTCGCCCGCACCAAGGCCCGGTAGGCCGCTGACTCCGAGGGCACCGGCGACACCTGGCGTTTCGCCAGCTCGAACACCAACCGCCGCGGACCCCAGTATGGACGCGAGCGGCGCAACTCCAACGGCACCGCCTCGACCCGCGCGGGCATTTGATGTGGACAACTCACCGGCCGATGCGACCGATCCACCAGGCCCTCAAGACCCTGGGCCTCATAGCGGGCCAACCACGAGTGCAGCGTCTGGCGCGACACCAACCAACTTCTCGGCCACCTGCGAGATCGACAACCCATCGCTGATCACCGCCAACACGGCCTGATACCTCTGTTCGGCCACGGATAACTCCCTCATCGAAGGAGTGTCAAGGATCAACCGAAGTAACTGTCAACCATCAGCCGAAACACCGTCAGGCATCACCCGAAGACAAAATGTCAAGCATCAACCGGCGTCATACAGAAAAACTGTGCCCCCGCGGAGACTCGAACTCCGGACCCGCAGATTAAAAGTCAGCTGCTCTACCAACTGAGCTACGGAGGCCTTGGTCGTATCTTTACCTTGACACCCCAAAGCGTAGCAGCGCCGCTTTGGCGCGTCAAGGTATGATCGTTGCATGCCACCATCTCGAAAACGCCGCCGCCCAGACGAAACCCAGTCGTTAATCCTCTACGCCGCTCAGGAATTGCTGATCGAGGCCGGGCCGCGGGCGGTCGAAGTACGCGCCGTCGCCGAGCGCGTCGGCATAACCGACGCCGGTGTCAACCATCACTTCGGTAGCCGCGAAGGGCTGCTCGCAGCTGTGCTGCGTCACAGCAGCGGCCGGATCCGCGCGGCCGTCGAGGACGCCGCACAGGAGTGGGTGCGCGCCGGCGCGCAGATACCTGAGCTGGTGGACCGTATCGCTGAGGTCTACGCCGACGGATACGGCGAGCTCGCGATGGCCCTCCACAGCGCGGGATGGCGCGATCACAGCGACGGCATCTTGGAACCTGTCGTTGACGCCCTCCATGCCGCCCGGCGCAAATCCGGCGGCCGGCGCCCCCCACGCGACGACACCCGCCTCGCCGTCGCCGCTCTGCACCAGGCGCTGGCCACCGAACCCGCCTACGGTGCTGAATTTCGTCGCACTGCGGGCATCAAGGAACCCGACGCCAGCCGCCGCCGCCAACTGCGCTGGTGGACACAGACACTGACAGCCGTGCTGGATCTCGACCGGCCAGCCACACGCACGTAACAGGCCATAGCGCCCATCCGTGACCGGCGCGCTGAGGCCGCGCCGCTGTTGCCCGAACTGCAGTTCAGCAAGCTGCCACAGTTGGTAGGTTTACTCCACGCACGGCAGACGCGGCGGAGGAGGGCTGTCTCGTGGATGCCATCGAGCAGCTGGAGATGCTGTCACAAGAACAGCATCGGCGCTATTTCGATTTGTTCGGCTCCACCCCCGTCGATGGCGGCGGCTTTGGTGACCTCAGTAGCTACGCTCGCACCCTCAGTCAAGGGACCAACGACACGCGCGCCCAGATAATCGGGGCGAGGTTCTCAACCGCCGTGGCCGCTTCCTACGCCGTCGCCACACAAGCCGACCATCTCGTTCTGGATGCGACCGCGCGTTCTCACGGTACCTGGGCCTCTATCACCGATGAGAGCCGTCGGATCAACTTCGAAGGCGCCCGAGCCATCGATGCAAACGCCCGACTCGAGGCGTCCGAGGTCGGCGCCATCCCGGACCCGAATTCGCCGGCGGGTCAAGCGCAAATCCTGAGCCGCATCAACGACCACCAAGCCAAAGCTGCCGCCCTCGTGGAACAAGCCGCGACGGCCGAGCAAGCTTTAGGCGCACGCGCAGCCGCAGCTGGCGAGCAAGGATCGACACCGCGTATACAGGCGGTCGACCAGCACACGTTCAAACAAGATCCCCCACCCCCACCCC
>NZ_BAAGDE010000107.1:0-6430 GCF_054660795.1 Mycobacterium sp. MUNTM1 | reverse complement strand
AGCGACATCCCATTCTCTCTGTGGACTTCGCAGTAGTAGCCGGGCACCGTGCAGCCGGGTGCCGAGCAGCCGCGGTCTTTGGCGTACAACACAATTCGCTGCCCCGGTGAGGCCAGGCGTTTGGTGTGATACAGCGCCAGCGCCTTGCCCTTGTCGAAGATCGCCAGGTAGTGGTGGGCGTGGCGGGCCAGGCGGATCACGTCGCTCATCGGCAACATGGTGCCGCCGCCGGTCAACCCACGTCCGGCGGCGGATTCCAGCTCTTGAAGCGTTGTTGTCACGATGATCGAGGCGGGTAAGCCGTTGTGTTGCCCGAGGTTTCCCGACGCGAGCAATCCTCTGAGCGCGGCGTTGAGTGCGTCGTGCTGGCGTTGGGCGGCGCTGCGGCTATCCTGTTCGACGGCCTGCTCATCCGGAGATCCCGCCACACACGGGGTGTCGTCCAGGGGATTACACATCCCCGGCGCGGCGAGTTTCGCCAAGACCGCCTCGAACGTGGCGCGGGCTTCGGGGGTGAGCCAGCCGCGCAGCTGTGACATGCCGTCGGCCTGCTGGTTGCCCAGCGTCAGGCCGCGCTGCCGGGCGCGGTCCTCGTCGGTGAAGGTGCCGTCGGGGTTCAGGCAATCGGTCAGGACGTCGGCCAGCTTGCCGAGTTGTTCGGGCCGATACCGGGTTCCCTCCATGGCGAGTTTGGCCTCGGCCTGCTCGCGGGTGGCCGCGTCTATCCAGCCGGGCAGCTGGTGATAGAACCGTCGGATCACCGAGACCTGGCCGGGCCCCAGGCTGCCCTCGCGTTGGGCGGCCGCGGTGGCGGCCAAGGCGGGTGCCACCGGTTCGCCTGTGAGGCCATGCCCCGCGCCCAGATCCCGTGCCTCCTTGATGCGCCGGGATGCTTCGGGGCGGCTGATCAGCGTCGCCTCCGCGATCGCATGGGGTAGCGTGCCGCCGAGCTCTTCGGAGGGGGCCTGGCGGGCAAGGGAATTGATCAGGGGGTGTTCGAGGGCCGGCAACCGGCGACGCACCTTCTCGCAGCGCTCCAACAGCGCCAACTGCTCGGGCGCGGTCAGTGCGTCAAACGATAGCTCGCAGGCACGATCCAAGTCGGCATCAAGCGCGTCGAAGACCTCGACGATCTCCTCACGACTGTTCGAACCCATGCCACGATTTTATGAAGGGGTACCGACAACAAGCGGCGCTTTGTGACTACCGAAACAAAAGTGGTGCAAGTGATTTCGGCATGCCCGCCAGGGCGAAGGTCTTAGAAGTCCATTCCCGAGAACATCATCCGGTCGGGATCGTACTTCTGCCGGACAGTGGTCAGCCTCGGTAGGTTCGAGCCGTAATAGCGGGCCGGCGTGGGGTTGGGCTCCAGGTAGTTGACGTAGCCACCGACCGAAAACTGTTGCACCGCCTGATGCGCGCTGCCCATCCACGTAGTGGCGGCCCCGACCTGGTTGCCGGCGGGCTCGACATACCACTGCACCACCGCGGACTGATTGCGCCACGGGAACGCGGTGTCGCCCGGGGCGATATCGGCCACCGCGCCACCGAGCGGATCGATCAGCACCGACGCCTGTCCCGCGCCCGAGGCCGGCCACTGCCCGGCCGCGGTCGCAATGGCATGGGCCGCAGCCGAAGTCATCGGGCCGATCACATCGGATCCGGCCACGAAGCCGCGCGCCGGGCTGGTCCCGCTGCCTCCGGCCAGATAGGTGACCAGGTCCATGTGGCTGAGCGTCTTGTTGGTCACCGCACTGGGCGCCAGCCCCACCGCCGACTTGAGGGCGTCCACCACACCGGAGCCGGTGCCGGAGGGAGAAGTCGCCAGCACGTGGCAATTGGCCTGCGCCGAACCGACAGACAGGTCGACCATCCCCCACGTGTTCCGGTCCGCGCCCGCCAGCCAGGACTGCCAACCGGTGAGCACCTGCACCGCCGACGACGGCGGGAAGTCAAGCCGCACCAGGTCACTGTCGGCGGTGGCGAAGGTCGCGAACGTCATCGAGGTCGTCACCCCGAAATTGCCGCCGCCGCCACCGCGCAACGCCCAGAACAGATCCGGGTTGTCGTTGGCCGACGCGGTGACCACGTCGCCGCTGGGCAGCACCACGGTCGCGGACTGCAACGCATCGCAGGTGAGCCCGGCGCGCCGTGCGTCGGCCCCCACCCCGCCACCGAGCGCGAGCCCCGCCATGCCGACAGTCGGACACGTACCGGTGGGAACGGCGCGGCCTGCTGCGGCCAAAGTCTGGTGCACCGCATACAGATTCGTCGCCGGGGTCACCGTGACGTTGTTGCCGTCGAAGTTCGCGCCACCGGGCAGGCCGCGCAGGTCGAGCACCATGGTGCCGTTGGCGCCGGACGCGCCGACGTATGAATGCCCGCCGCCGCGCGGGGCGATCTTGAGGTTGTTCGCCTTCGCGAACGCGACCGCCTTCTGCACGTCGGCCTGCGACGAAACCCGCACCACCGCAGCGGGATTGGAGTTATTGTAAAACGAGTTGAAGACCTGCTTGCCGGTGGAGAACTGGGCGCCGTTGGCCGGCAACAGCACGCTGCCGCCGATCGACGAGGCCAGTCCGGTCCACCCCCCGGCGGCGGGGTCCGCCGCGGCCGAGCCGGTGCCGAACACCGCTCCGGTCGCCAACGTGACGGCGCCGCGAAGAAACGTCTGACGAGAGATCACATGGCTGGGCGGACGGCCGAGATTAGTCGTCATGCGCGCAGATTCTGGTTCATTTCGCGCACAAATTCCGGTGACGTCACCCGTGTTACATCACAGTGTGGCGACGATCCGGCGTTCGCCCTTGCGCAACGGGGCCGCGTAATAACCGACGTCGCCGAAACCGTGACCTCGCGAAACGCATATTGTGCGAACCTTTACCCCACCGTGTCGGAAACGTGACAGTTATGGCTCAGAGTTCGTAGGCGTGATTCGAGTGCCTCAGACGCACTCCAGGGCGGACGGGGAGGCTGCGTGAAGGCATTTGCACGAACTCATCAATGGATCTGGGTTTTGCGTCATCAGCCCTTCACCATTCGCCTGCTGGCCGCCGCGGCCGGCCTGCTGACCGTCGCCTCGGCCTTCGCGGCACCGGCCGGAGCGAACGGCAACGGCGACGACTTCATCGACGCGCTCAACCACGCCGGGATCGACTTCGGCGAGCCCGGCAACGCGATGTCGGTCGGCGAGTCGGTGTGCCCGATGCTGTCGGAGCCGGGCGGCAATTTCGCCGCGGTCGCCTCCAGCGTCGCGGGCCGGGGCATGTCGCCCACGATGGCGCGCATGTTCACCACGATCGCGATCCAGACCTACTGCCCCGAGGAGATGGCGAACATCGCCAACGGCAACCTGTCCGGCGCCATGCCACCGGGCATGGCGGGACAGATCCCGGGCATGGCCGGGCAGATGCCGGGCATGGCCGGGCAGATGCCGGGCATGGCGGGACAGATCCCCGGGATGGCGGGACAGATCCCAGGGATGGCGGGCCAAGTCCCGGGCATGACGGGACAGGTTCCGGCGCTGCCGAGGTACTAGCGGGTTCCCAGCGGGTCGATCGTCGACGCGATATAGAACATCGCCGCCCCGACCGTCGCGGTGGTCATGAAGTCGATTCCCTTGCCGCGCACCACCAGCAGGCCGGCCCGGTCCTCGGACAACACCAGCCGCAGCAGCGCCGCGACACCGACACCGATCCCGATCAACAGCGAACCGCGACGCCAGAAGTTGGCCCCGACCAAGGCCAGCGCCACCGCAAAGATCAAGCCCACCAACACAATTGGCCACTGGGCCCGCAGCACGGTGCGCGGGGTCATTGTCGCTCGGCCAGCTCGACGACGTTGGTCAGCAGGAACGCGCGGGTCAGCGGTCCCACGCCGCCGGGGTTGGGCGACACGTGGCCGGCCACCTCCCACACGTCCGGGTGCACGTCACCGGTGAGCTTGCCGTCCACCCGGCTGACGCCGACGTCGAGCACCGCGGCGCCGGGACGCACCATGTCCGCGGTCACCATGTGAGGCACCCCGACCGCCGCGACGATGATGTCGGCCTGCCTGGTCAGCGTCGGCAGGTCACGAGTTCCGGTGTGGCACAACGTCACCGTGGCGTTCTCGGAGCGGCGGGTCAGCAGCAGCCCCAGCGGGCGGCCGACCGTGACGCCGCGGCCGATGACGACCACGTGCGCCCCGGCGATCTCAATGTCGTAGCGGCGCAACAGGTGCACGATGCCGCGCGGGGTGCACGGCAGCGGGGCCGGGTTGTTGAGTACCAGCCGGCCCAAGTTGGTCGGGTGTAGCCCGTCGGCGTCCTTGCCCGGATCCACCCGCTCCAGCGCCGCGTTCTCGTCCAGCTGCTTGGGCAGCGGCAATTGCACGATGTAACCGGTGCAGTCGGGATTGGCGTTGAGCTCGTCGATGGTCTCGTTGAGCGTGGCGGTGCTGATGTCTGCGGGCAGATCCCGGCGGATCGAGGTGATGCCGACCTTGGCGCAGTCGGCGTGCTTACCGCGCACGTACGCCTGCGAGCCCGGGTCGTCGCCCACCAGGATGGTGCCCAGGCCGGGGGTGCGGCCCGCGGCGGTCAACGCGGTCACCCGCCGTTTGAGGTCGACGAAGATCTCGTCGCGGGTGGCCTTGCCGTCCAGCGTGATTGCTCCCACGCTGACAGTCTGGCAGACATCGATGATGGCGACCCGCCGCGCCCGGCTCCGCCGCGCTTGCGATCGCCACGGCGCCCAATGATGGCGACCCGCCGCGCCCGGCTCCGCCGCGCTTGCGATCGCCATTAGGCTCCCGGTATGTCTACCCCTCCGGACGTGTTCAGCCCCGCGAAGCTCGGTCCGATAACCCTGCGTAACCGCACCATCAAGTCCGCCACCTTCGAGGCGCGCACGCCCGAGGCGCTGGTGACCGACGACCTCATCGAATATCACCGGCTGCCGGCCGCCGGTGGGGTCGGCATGACGACGGTCGCCTACTGCGCCGTCTCCCCCGGCGGCCGCACCGAGGGCAACGGGATCTGGATGCGCCCCGAGGCCGTGCCCGGGTTCCGCCGGCTCACCGACGCGATCCACGCCGAGGGCGCCGCGGTCAGCGCGCAGATCGGCCACGCCGGCCCGGTGGCCAACGCCAAGTCCAACAAGGCCAAGGCGCTGGCGCCGGTCCGGTTCTTCAACCCGATCGGGATGCGGTTCGCCAAGAAGGCGACCCGCGAGGACATCGACGAGGTGATCGCCGGGCACGCCAACGCCGCCCGGCTGGCCATCGAGGCCGGCTTCGACGCCGTCGAAATCCATTTGGGCCACAACTACTTGGCGAGTTCGTTCCTGTCCCCGCTGATCAACCACCGCGACGACGAGTTCGGCGGCTCGCTGCAGAACCGGGCCAAGGTCGCCCGCGGCATGGTGATGGCCGTCCGGCGGGCGGTGGAAAAGGAGGGCACGCCGATCGCGGTGACGGCCAAGCTGAACATGGCCGACGGGGTACGCGGCGGCATCAGCACGGAGGAATCGCTGATCACCGCCAAGTGGCTGGAGGAAGACGGCGGCCTGGACGCGATCGAACTCACCGCGGGCAGCTCGCTGGTCAACCCGATGTACCTGTTCCGCGGCAACGCGCCGCTCAAGGAGTTCGCCGGGGCGTTCAAGCCACCGCTGAGCTGGGGCATGCGCATGACGGGTAAGAAGTTCTTGCGCGAGTACCCCTACCGCGAGGCCTACCTGCTGCGCGACGCCAAGCTGTTCCGCAACGAACTGAAGATGCCGCTGATCCTGCTCGGCGGCATCACCACCCGGGAGACGATGGACCTAGCGATGGCGGAGGGATTCGAGTTCGTCGCGATGGCCCGGGCGCTGCTGGCCGAGCCGGATCTGATCAACCGGATCGCCGCCGACGGCGCCCAGCACCAGGTGCATTCGGCGTGCACGCACTGCAATCAGTGCATGCCGACGATCTACACCCGAACGCACTGCGTGGTGACCGGCGCGCCTGACGCCGTGGGCGCTCAGAGCTAAACCACAGGGCTGCAAGCTACAGTTGTGGCGATGTCAGCACCAGCCCCGCCAGCGCTAACCGTCCATCACGAAGGATCGGAACGCACCTTCGCAGCGGGCCACGATGTAGTAGTCGGGCGCGATCTGCGAGCGGACATGCGTATCACCCACCCGTTGATCTCGCGTGCCCACTTGCTGCTGCGTTTCGATCAGGGCAAATGGCTGGCCATCGACAACGGTTCGCTGAACGGAACTTTCGTCAACGGCCGGCGCGTGCCGGTGGTCGAGATCCACGACGGGCAGACCCTGAACATCGGAAACCCCGACGGTCCGCTGCTGACCTTCGACGTCGGGCGCCACCAGGGCATGGCCGGGCGCCCGCCCCGAACCGAATCGATGGGCATCCCGGTGGCGGCCCCACCGCAGGCCGCGGCGTGGTC
>NZ_BAAGDE010000106.1:0-7135 GCF_054660795.1 Mycobacterium sp. MUNTM1 | reverse complement strand
CCGCTGTGCAACATGCTATTTGGCGCGGGCTGGGGATCAAAGATTCCGGCTTGGCAGGAAGCTGACAGCCACGGAAAGCCCCGGAGGGCCCCAGCCCTCGCGAGGGCAACTTCTACATGCTTGCTGATGAGTCGACAACCGAACGCGAGCGCTTGGTGATAGCCGGTTGACGGCGGTTCGGCACCACGCGTTTACAAGCCGGGCGGTGAGAACTGGCACGAGCAAGAACGACCGAGACGGTTTGCTTAACGAAGAATGGGCAGTCCAGCAGCCCGGCTGGCCGGGTTCGCTACGAGACATTCAAGCGCGCACGGGGTGGGTAGTTGTCTGCCCTGGGCCTACACTTTCGTGCGTCTCGGCCCTGTTCTCAATCGAATTGGTGCCTAACACGTATGACGGCGAAGTTTGGCGCACTGGCCGCGACCGTCGGGTGGCGCAGGTACGCTTGCCCAACCTTGAGTGAACTGCACGACCGTTAGTGGTCGCGCCGGCGCTGTGCTTTGAGTCGATACGCGCACAGTGCACCACTGATCGGAAGCGGCACGGGGACCCCTCACCGCTGTCCGCTCGTGATATCCACCAGCTAACGGCGGCGGCGGTCAAGCAGCGAGCCCGAGTTCTTGCGTTCGGCGGCGAGGCCCTCTAAGAGATGCCGCGGCAAATTCCCAAAATATATGAATGATACAAACCGATATATAGATAGATAATTTGCGCAGCGGAACGCCGGTCGGCACCTTTTGTGTGGACGGCTTCGCTGTCATCGGCTCCGGTTGGGCTAAAGCGACAACGAAGGTCTGAGGCCTGCCGTCGCCCTGATAAATAACAAAGTCCGAGGTGTGCTGGAGGCACTTGTTGACGTGCACCCGACAGTGGGGTTTCTGTTGCCTCAAGTCAGTGCAGGCCACTTCCTAGGGATCAGGTGCACGGCGGTCGGTGTCGGGAAGTAGCGCAGGTCACAGCTTCGTCGGTTCGTCGACAGGCGCCGTCGGCGGCTGGCCGGGGGCGGTGGGCCCGTAGCGGCCACATGCCCCTCGAAACCCTTGCACAGCTTTGTTGAGAGGGGCGAGTTGGGGAATGGAGGTCCAACCGCCACGTCTGGTGTAATGGTGCGAAATTTGCAATTTCAGCGTTTATAGGTGAGAAGGAAAACGCGCTCATATTCGCATAAAAATTACCCAGCTCTGTTGCATCGTGGCGTCTTGAAACAATACGCACGTTCACCGTTATACAACTCAGGAACATATTAATCGTGAGCACGATATATGCGTGTCGATATTATGCTGAGCACGTGATCTGAATTACTCATCAGCAAAGGACTCGACCGCAGCGCCGACGGGTTGACCAACCGGTGGGTCCAGCATCGCCTGGCTCGGACGTAGCGGCGGGGATACCGCTTTTTACGTGTATATGCTCGCCTTCAGGCCGGATCGGGCGAGCTGACCAGGGCGCCCAGAGTGCTGCCGTCGAAACACCGATCCGCCGACTGTCGAGGTTTGTCAGCAAATATCGGTAGTTGTACCCATGCCTAGTGGCACCGTTTGTTCGAAATAGCCGATTTCTCTGTTGCCCTGCCTTAATATCATGGTGTAGCGTCCCGCTGTGCTGTGGGTCATACTGCCGAAGGAGGCAAGTTGTCTTTACGCTGCGGGGAGGAAGTACATCTATCTAATGTCTGCTAAGACTGCTCCCAAACGAGTGCGCTAGTGGTGTCCACAGACACAGAACCTATTCCCGCGGCCGCGGCTCCAACGCCGGGCGGCTCGTCGTCTCGCAGGACCGGTCCTCCGCGCGCCGCTGCCAGGTTTCCGACGGCCGCTGCCACCCCGTTGCGGGAGGTTGGCAGTTACTTCGCGCTTTCGGTCGACATCTTGGCCCAGATGGTGCGCCCGCCTTGGTCCTGGCGCGAGTTCATCCATCAGGCGTGGTTTGTGGCAAGGGTGTCGATCGTCCCGACCATCTTCTTATCTATCCCGTTCAATGCGCTTGCTGTGTTCATCATCAATGTTCTGCTGGTCGAGATTGGAGCCGCCGACGCTTCGGGTGCAGGGGCTGCGCTGGCGAGCGTCGCCTACATCGGCCCGATCACCACTGTGCTCGTAGTCGCCGGCACGGGCGCAACGGCGATGTGCGCGGACTTGGGTGCGCGCACCATCCGCGAAGAGCTCGACGCGATGCGGGTGATGGGCATCGATCCGGTGCAACGTCTCTTGGTGCCCCGGGTACTGGCGTTGTGCCTAAACGGGTTGTTGCTCAACGCGATCAACACCATCGTCGGCCTGGTGGGCAGCTTCTTTTTCTCGGTTTACTTTCAACATGTCACCCCGGGTGCCTGGGCGGCCAGCCTCACGCTGCTGGTCAAGATCGCCGACGTGATCATCGCTTTTTTCAAGGCGGCGTTGTTTGGTCTCGTCGCTGGCACCATCGCCTGCTACAAGGGCGTGACAGTGGGTGGGGGACCGCAAGGTGTCGGCAACGCGGTCAACGAAACCGTCGTCTACACGTTCATGGCGCTATTCGTGATCAACATCGTTCTGGTCGCGGTGGGCACAAAGGTGACAATGTGAGCGCGGCCCCCGCCCGCCATCAGGTTGTGAGCACCGCCCCTGCCGCGCAACGCTTCTCGCGGACAATTGCCAAAATGCGCGGTCTCACCGCGGGATGGAACCGGCTGGGAAACCAGACGGCTTTTTACGTGAGAGCCCTGACGCTGGTATGGGATGCCATCGCCCGCTACAAGGCCGAAACGTTGCGGCTCATCGCCGGTATGAGTCTGGGCGTTGGTGCGCTGGCCATCATCGGCGGCACCGTAGTGGTCGTGACCACACTGGTCATGTCGACGGGTTCATTTGTCGGCATCCAGCTGTACCGCTCGCTGTCCGACATCGGGGTAGAGGCGCTGAGCGGTTTCGCCTCGGCCTACATCAACACGCGATTCGCCGCGCCGCTGACCGCCGCCATCGGACTGGCCGCCACCATCGGGGCCGGAGCCACCGCACAGCTGGGCGCGATGCGGATCAACGAGGAAATAGACGCACTCGAGGTGATGGGCATCCGCGCGATCAGCTACCTGGTGTCGACACGGATCGTGGCAGGCGTCATCGTCACCGTGCCGCTATGGTGCCTGTCGTCGCTGGCGGGTTATCTCGCGACGCGGACCCTGGTCGTCGTGGCATTCGGGCAAGCACCCGGTGTCTATGACCACTATTTCCAGACCTATCTACAGCCCACCGACCTCATCTGGTCGCTGCTGCAAGTCATGGTGACCGCGACCATCGTCATGCTGATCCACACCTACTACGGGTTCAACGCATCGGGCGGCCCGGCCGGCGTCGGTGAGGCGGTCGGTCGCTCGGTGCGTGCGTCGTTGACCGTGGCGGTATCGGTGCAGTTGGCGGTAGCCATGGCCGCCTACGGCGTGTCCGGCAACTTCAACCTCTCGGGATAGCAGCCGATGGCAACGAAACGACGTGAGGCGGGCCTGCCTCCAGCGCTGTGGACCTTCCTTCTGTTCGCCGCCATCATCGGGCTGGTGATGCTCACCGTGGCGGCCTTCAAGCGAGACCTCAGGCCCTATACGACGGTGACCCTCACCTCGGATCGGTCCGGGCTCATCATGGAACCCGGTGCCAAGGTCAAACTCCGGGGTGTCCAGATCGGCCGCGTTGCCTCCATTCAGGAAGGTGATCCGGTCAAACTTCGGCTTGAACTCTACCCAGAGCAGCTCAAATACGTCCCGGCCAACGTCAGTGCCCGAATCACCGCCACCACCGCGTTCGGCGGCAAGTATGTCGATCTGCTCATCCCCGACAACCCCAGCCCGAAACGGCTTTCCGCCGGTGCGGTGGTCGCGTCGCGCAACGTCACCACCGAAGTCAACACGGTATTTCAGAACCTGGTCGCAGTCCTCGACCAGGTCGACGCCCCCAAGCTCAACGCCGTGCTGACCGCGTTGGGAGAGGGGCTGCGCGGCAAGGGTCAAGCCCTCGGCGAGGCCACCACCGATCTCAACGAAGTCCTGACGGCCATCAACCCTCGCAGTGAGATGGTGCGCGCCGACCTGCACTCCTTGCAGGGATTCAGCGACACCTACAGCGCCGCCGCTTCCAACATCGTGACCGTGCTGGACGCCCTGAGCACGACCAGCACCACAATCACCGATAACGCCAAACAGCTCGACGCGCTGTTACTCGACATCAGCGGCCTGTCGCGCTCGGGCACGAATCTGCTTGGCCCCAATAGGGACAACTTCGTGCACGGCATCAACGTGCTCGAGTCCACCACCCGGCTGCTGATGAAATACAACCCGCAACTGACTTGCACGCTGGTCGGCGGTAGTAAAGATGTCGACTTGTTCGCCCCCATCGCCGGCGGGCGCAACGGGTATTCCGTCATCCTCGACGTCGCCTTGCTGTTCGGTAAGGATGCCTACAAGTTCCCCGACAACCTGCCGATCAACGGGGCCAAAGGCGGACCCGGCGGGCAGCCCGGCTGCGGCTCGCTTCCCGACGTCTCCAAGAACTTCCCGCAGCGCTACCTGGTCACCAACACCGGGTGGGGCACGGGGATCAGTCAGCGGCCCAACCCAGGCATCGGCTTCCCCGGCTACGTCGACTACTACCCGGTGACCCGAGGAGTGCCGCGACCGCCGAGCCTACGCCATCCCGGCGGTCCAGCACCCGGGCCCATCCCGTACCCGGGGGCGCCACCCTATGGCGCCCCGCTGTACGCGCCTGACGGCACCCCCTTATATCCCGGGCTGCCGTCCGCGCCACCGCCAGGCCAACCGCGCGAAGCCGGCCCCCCGCCCGCGGGTGAAGAACCGTTCGTGCCACCCGTGCCCGGCGGGATGCACCCCACGTGCGGGGTCGCTACCCAAGAGTGCGCACCACTGCCACCACCGCCCTACGCGCCCGGACCATGACCCACCGCCACTGACACGACCCACCGCAACAACGAGAAAGGCAGAGATGCAAGAGAATTTGGCAGGAGCGCTGTGGCGCCTGGCCATCTACTTGGTTGTGTCCGTGCTCGGCATGTTCGCGTTGATCGGAGTTTTCGGGCAGTTGCGCTTCCAGTCCGAGCAGACGTACAAAGCCCAATTCATCAACGTTTCAGGTTTGGAGGGCGGAAACTTCGTCCGCATCGCCGGCGTCGAGGTCGGCAAGGTGAAAGACATCGCCATCCAGCCCGATTCCACCGTGCTCATCGAGTTCACCGCGGCCGACTCGGTGATGCTCACCGAAGGCACCAGGGCCGCAGTCCGTTTCGCCGACCTTACCGGCGGCCGATACGTGTCCCTGGAAGAGGGCGCGGGGGCACTCAAACGACTGGCACCCGGCGGGACCATCCCGCTTAGCCGCACCGAGCCCGCGCTGGACCTAGACGCCCTGATCGGCGGCTTCCGGCCGCTTTTCCACGCGTTGGACCCCGACCAGGTGAACAAGCTGACCGGCCAACTGATTACGGCCTTCCAGGGCCAGGGCGGGACCATCGGCTCGTTTCTCACCCAGGCCGCGGCCCTTACCGGCACTCTGGCCGATCGCGACCAATTGATCGGCCAGGTCATTACCAACTTAAATACGCTGCTTGGATCGCTCAGCGGCCAAAGCAGCCAATTCGCCAAGGCCGTCGACTCGCTGTCGCAACTCATCGAGGGTCTCAAAGCCCGCAAGCAAGACATCAGCAATGGAGTCGCCTACGCCAACGCTGCAGCCGCGTCGATCGCCGACCTGCTGGCCCAGAGCCGTCCGCCTTTGAAAAAGGTTGTGCACGAAGCGGATCGCACGGCAGCAACCATCCTCGCCGACCACGATTGGTTCGACAACTATCTCAACCACTGGCCCGACGCGACACAAATTCTCAACAGGCAGGGTATGTACGGGGACTTCTTCAGCTTCTATCTGTGTGATCTGGTATTGAAGCTCAACGGCAAAGGGGGCCAACCGGTTTACATCAAACTGGCCGGCCAAGCCACCGGGAGGTGCACACCAAAATGAGGACCGCCTCCGAGCGTAATCCGTATCTGATCGGCGCCATCGGCCTCGGCATCATCTTCGCCCTGATGCTGCTGTCTCTGAACTATGACAAACTGCCATTCTTCAACAGAGACAAAGAGTATTCGGCATACTTCGCCGAAGCGGGCGGCATAGCATCGGGTAACCACGTCCAGGTGTCGGGCTTTCGGGTCGGGGAAGTCTCGAGCGTCGAGCTCGACGGGCCCCGCGTGCTGGTCAAGTTCACAATCGCCCGCAATGTCCGCCTCGGCGAACGCACCGAAGCGGCAATCAAACTCAGGACCGTACTCGGAAGCAAGGTCCTCGAAGTCACCCCCCGCGGAGACGGTCAACTCAATGGACCCATCCCGTTGGAGCGGACCACCCCGGCCTACCAACTACCCGATGCGCTCGGTGATCTGACCGCAACTATCAGCGGGCTCAACACCGACCAGCTGTCCAAGTCGCTGGCCGTGCTCGCGGACACGTTTTCAGACACCGCACCCGACCTCAAGGCCGCGGTGCAAGGGGTGACCCGCTTTTCGCAGACCCTCGACGAGCGCGACAGCCAGCTGCGAAATCTGTTGAGCAACGCCAATAAAGCCACCAAAGTGCTCGCCGAACGCAGCGACGAGATAACACACCTCGTCGCCAACACCAACGAACTGCTAGTGCAACTGAGAAGCCAACGCAGTGCGCTGTCGCACATCGCTGGCAATCTGTCCGCACTGGCCCGCCAGCTCAAAGGGTTCATCGCCGAAAACCGCGACACACTCAAGCCCACACTCGACAAGCTCAACGGCGTCTTGGCGATCGTCGACAACCGCAAAGAACGAGTGCAAAAAGCCATCGTAGGACTGAACAGATACGCCATGTCGCTTGGCGAATCCGTCGGATCCGGGCCGTTCTTCAAGGCCTACCTGGTCAACCTCTTTCCCGGTCAGTTCGTGCAACCGTTCGTCGACGCAGCCTTCTCCGATCTAGGCCTAGACCCCAACGTGCTGCTACCGAGCCAACGCACCGACCCGCAGACTGGCCAGCCCGGCACGCCGCCACTGCCGATCCCGTTCCCACGCACCGGCCAGGGCGGGGATCCGCGCCTGAACCTGCCCGACGCCATCTCCGGAAACCCCGGCGACCAC
>NZ_BAAGDE010000105.1:0-7713 GCF_054660795.1 Mycobacterium sp. MUNTM1 | reverse complement strand
GGTGCCCAACGAATCGGGCACCGTGAGCCGAAACGACCAGGATCCGGACACCACGTGGCCGTCGGCCGACGTCACCCGGTAGTTCACCGTGTACGTCCCGGCCGGCCCGAGCGCACGCAGGGCGACGCCGACCACCGCGCCCTGCACCGTGGGGTCTCCGGTGGACCACACGTTGCCGTCCGGCCCGACCACCGTCATGGCCGCGAACGTGGTTTGCAGCTGCTCGTTGAAGGTGGCGCTCACCCGCGGCGGACCGGCGGCCAGCACCGCATCGGCCGCGGGATCGGTGGAGACGCGGGTGGCGTGCGCGGCCGCTACCGGCGCGGTCAGCGTGGCGATCGCGAACATGAGGCCCACGCAGGCGCCGAGCGCCAGGCGCCTCATGTCCGGCGGCGGATCAGTGCGATCGCGACGCCGGCGGCGGCGATCACCAGGGCCGCGCCGCCCAGCAGGCGGGCCGCGTTGTCGGCCGCGTTCGGTCGTGCGGCGGCCGGCGCCGACGCGGGTGACCCGTGGTGTTGGTGCGGGCCCGAAGGGCCGGCGGCGAGGGTGAGCATGGGCACCGGGTGCTCCGGCTCGCCTCCGTCGGGCAGCGTCGGCTGGTCCCACTTCACCACGGTTCCGTCGGCGTAGGTCTGCGTGGCGGGGAAGCTGACGGTATCGGTGTCGGGCAGCTTCACCGACAGCCGGAACAGCCCGAATTGATCTGGTCCGATCCCGCCGGTGAGGTTGGCGGTCCACGTCACCGAACGCACGGTGCCGGACGCGGCATCCCGGTCGAACTTGGCCGTCCAGCCCGGCAGGCTCTCGGTGCGTGCCGATGCGACGTTGGGAAGCGTGACGGTCAGCGCGGTGGTGAGCGCCCCGGTGTCCGATTCGTTGGGCACCTGGAACGTGACGATCGCCATGGCCCCGCGTACCGCGTTGTCGCTGCTGGCGTGCACGTGCGCCCAGGCGGCGGGGGTCTGGGCCGCCGATCCGAGATAGAGGGCGGCGGCCGCCGCGAGGGCGGTCATGGTGCGCGAGATCCACCTGCTGGGGATTGCCATGCGGGGGTGTTGCCTTCCGTGCGGGTGATCAGCTCAGGCCGAGGCGGGCCATCAGGTCCGCCTCGATCCCGTCGAGCTGTGACGAGATCGCGGCGTGGGCGGCCCGGCGCCGCGCGGCCGGCATGTTCTCCGCGGCGGTGATCGCCGCCGACAGATCGGTGACCCGCTCGGCGATCGCGGAGACGAACTGCTTGGTCTCGGCGTCCTTGGGCTTCTTGTCCTGCACCATCCGCAGCGACTTCTCCGCCCCCGCGATGCGGGCCGACAGCTGGGCGCCATGACCGGAGAACTGGCCGATCTGGGCCAGCGGAATGCCGAGCTGATCGGCGCGACGCTGGTCGATCAGCGCGCGGGCCGCGACGGCGGCCCGGTAGATGAGCGGGGTGAGGATCGGCGCGAGCAGCCGAGACACCGTCAATACCCGCCGGATTCGTGTCGGTGAGAAGATCTTGCCCTCCCGCACGGCTTTGAGTTCGGCCTCGGCGACTTTGAGTGCGTTGCGGTCGCTGTCGCGTTGGGCCTTGATCTGCGCGCGCAGCGCCTTGCTCTCCGCCCGTTGCGCGGATTTGGCGCGGCGGATCTCGTTCTTCGCGGCCAGCTTGGCCTCGAGCTTCGCCCGGGCCTTGATCGCGCGGGCTTCAGCGCGACGCGTCGCGCGGCTCTTTCGCTTGCGGAACAGGCCCATTCCCGGCCGCCTCCCGGTCATCTCGTGGACTATCGCTCTCGCGGTTGCGCGATCCGCTGAGCCAACCCTAATCGGAATGGGCGGGCGGCAGCCCTCCAGGGCAGGCCCGGCGGCCGGTGTCAAGCGCGGACGTCAGGCGTCTAAGTGCTCGGCCCGGCGCAGTTCGTTGACCCGTTCCATGACCTCACGCTGCGCCTCGGGGGACAGCTCGGCCGTGCGCACCGCGATGCGGCGCACATTGTCGTCGCGCGTCGTGGCCAGCCACGACAACTCTTTGTCGAGCTTCTCGTAGTACTCGTCGTCGGTGAAGTAGGCCGACTTGATCCGGAAGAAGTTGGCCAGGGCGGCCATGGTCGCCGTCGACGGGTTGGTGCGGTTGCCGGAGCGCAGCTGGGAGAGGTAGGGAGCCGACATCGTGATGCCCTCAGCCTTGAGCGCCGCGATCACTTCTGCGGAGGTGTGCGGCCCGCGTCCGGGGGGATACACCGTGTCGAACAGGCGGTTCAGGCGAGCAGCGAACGTCGTGCTCATTGATATGACCTCCACTGGGCTGTAGAAGTGAACTATTACCTAGGTGTATTTGCTGATCATGGTAGCGAGGCTTGGTGACCGTAACCAGGTGCAAACCCCAGGGGATTCCCGACCGGCATAGCTGACGCCTGCCACCTCCCCACTTGACGAGCGTCTAACTGATTCGCTGGGGTGTCCACTAAATCAGCGAAACTCACAGGTTATCCGCAGAATTGGACGTCCGTTCCGAAGTGGCGGGCGGATGGCCCGCTGACGTGGACGATAATATGCCAGGCCGTGCTGGGAAATCACACCGCAACGGGTCGGCGAGCCGGACCGATTTAGCACACCCTTTGCTGCCCAATGCGAAAACGGGCCCGGTGACTGTCGCGTTGCCCGGCAGACGGCCCCTCGGTGCCGGCGGTCGAGGCGTCGTTAACTTAGCCGGTTTGCGGTGGTCCGGCGCCGATTTGCCGTGACGGTTCTGCGGCGCCCCCGCGTCCGCGCAACCGCGATTGCGGCAACGGCCATCGCCACGGCGACGGTCGCGGCGACGGCTACCCAGCGCCAGCCCAAGGCGCTGTCGAACAGCATCCACAAGCCGAAGGTCAGGAACAGCAGGCTGGCGGCGACGTGCAGCAGTTTTTCCGGAAGGCGTCGGTGTAGCAGCCGTCCGACGGCGATCGCCAAACCGTCGGCCAGCACCATGCCCAGCGTCGAGCCGATCCACACCCCGACCCAGTCGTGGTGGCTGGCCAACGTCACCGTCGCCAGGGCGGTCTTGTCGCTCATCTCCGCGAGCGCGAACGACGACACCACGGTGAGGAAGGCGAATCGCGGTTCGCGCGGCTGCGTCACCGTCTCGTCGGTGGCCGCGCCCTCGCGCCAGGCCCACACCGCGAATGCGAGGAAGGCGAGGGCCGATGCGAAGGCCAGCGGCCGGGCCGGCAGGGCAGCGCCCAGGAAGTGCCCGATCGTCACCGAAACCCCGTGCACCGTGAACGCGGCGAGCGCCACCCCGGTCAGCACCACCCACCACCGGTAGCGCAGGGCGTAGGTCATGGTGATCAGCTGGGATCGGTCGCCGAGTTCGGCGACGAACACCACGCCCAAAGTCAACAGGGTGGCGGCGAGCATCTCGGGTGACCTTTCGACGCGTCGTCGACGACAAGTCGTCGAACTCCGGTCGAAGGTCTCGCCCACCGGGTGAACCGGTCCGCCGGCCGGGCTGTGCGCCAGTATGTCGACCCGACGATTGGGGGCTACTCCCCTTCGCTAACGGTCCCAGATTAATGGGACCATTCGGCCTCCGCCAGCGGGGCAACGGAGTTCGGTCGGCCGCATTTCTGGGATCCGAGTCCCGAACTGTTGTCGGGCATTTCATTCATGCGGCGAGGAGCATCGCCAGTATCGCCGTATCGGGATGGCTGATCGGGTCGACACCGACGCGGCTCACCATCGAGGTAATGGTGCCGTCGGCTTCCGCTTCCACCCACGCCGCCCGATGCTCGAGTCCGAGGTAGGGCAATCCGGGCAGCAATACGCATCCCGACGCCGCCCCGTTGCATTCCGGCAGTGACGGCGTGGTTTCCGAGGGCGGGTGCAACATGAGCAACGCCGGGGGCTGATGTTCCGCGAAATAGCCCGGCTGAATGGCCGATTCACCGAAAACCGTGCCCTCGGCCAGCACGAGTCCGACCGTGCCCGGTTCGGGCTCGTCCGGCAATTCCTCGCGGGCCCCGAAGACCGTTGTGGTGGAGAGCAATCCGGGCAGCGAAGCGATCCGTACTGCAACCATGAGCAGCTGTGCCCATTCTTTGGTCGAATCCGGCCACCGCCCGGAAATCACAAATCCTTTCAAGGCGCCACGAGAATGGAACGGGGATACCCCGATGGGCCGATCCGCCCCTGTCTCCATTTCGACCTCCGCGCGACGCCTCCGCTTGGAATAACCACACTGGTAAGTCCGAATAATTAAGCATGCCTGCGGATTAGGCGCCTTGCAACACGACACGGTCGGTGGGGCTAAGACGTTGTCATGCCGGTCGATCAAAGGTCAGACAAACGACGGGGGCGCCGCGCAACCGCGCGACGCCCCCGCCGATCGAAATGAAAGTCAGCCGAAAATCAGGCCCTGCGTTTTCGAGGTCGCGGCCGCGTATCGCTTCTGCACGTCCGCCCAGTTGACGACGTTCCAGAACGCCTTGACGTAATCTGCCTTGACGTTCTTGTACTGCAGGTAGAAGGCGTGCTCCCACATGTCCACCTGCAGCAGGGGGATGATGCCGAGTGGAACGTTGGCCTGCTGGTCGTAGAGCTGGAAGGTGAGCAGTCGGTTGCCGAGGGTGTCGTAGCCCAGGACCGCCCAGCCCGAGCCCTGCAGCCCGTTGGCGGCCGCGCTGAATTGCGCGCGGAAGCGGTCGAAGGACCCGAACGCGTCGTCGATCGCCGCGGCCAATTCGCCGGTCGGCTTGTCGCCGCCGTCCGGCGACAGGTTCTTCCACCAGATCGAGTGGTTGACGTGGCCGCCCAGGTGGAAGGCGAGGTTCTTTTCGTTCAGGAAGATCGCAGCGTGGTCCTCGTTGGCGCGGGCCTCTTCGAGCTTCGACAGAGCGTCGTTCACGCCTTTGACGTACGTGGCGTGGTGCTTACTGTGGTGGATCTCGTTGATCTGCCCCGAGATG
The DNA here is from genome assembly GCF_054660795.1 of Mycobacterium sp. MUNTM1. NCBI lineage: Bacteria > Bacillati > Actinomycetota > Actinomycetes > Mycobacteriales > Mycobacteriaceae > Mycobacterium > Mycobacterium sp. MUNTM1. Next base: position 2,785 of record NZ_BAAGDE010000105.1, on the reverse strand, counting down.
TGCGGTTCCAACGCTGCATAGTCCCAGTCCAGGTCGGGCAGGGTGTATTCAGCCACGGCATTCCTTTCTTCGATTATCGTCTTGACGCTCAGTCGCGCGGGGTCGCCTCACGGCGGCCAGCCGTTATCAACCCTGCTCCATGACCGCGCGCTCCGCAAGAACGACCCATGTGAGCCGGAACGCGAATACCCGCTCAGCGGCTTTTCAAGACAAGACGATGACCGCGAGCACCGCGAGCAACGCCAAGGCGATCAACCCGGCGCGCAGCGCGGCGATGCTGTAGCTGTGATTCCACGCCGGCGAGCCGCAGTACGACTTCGACGGGCCCGGTGAACCCGGACCGAACGAATGCGTGGCCATCAATCGCCTTTCACCCCCCGGTCACCTCGCGTCAGTGAGGTGAGTCACAAACACTTTTCGAGAACGCGATCATAGCGCTTTGTCGCGAGGTTGAGAAATAACGTGCTGAGCTGCGGGTTGGCGGTACGGCAGGCGCCGCAAGGCCGATCCGGCCGGGCATCACTCGTGGTTCGGACGTGCGGCCCGTGAAGGTGTTTAGTGAGCCAACACATTTCGCTCGACGACCGGTTTCGGACTGTCGATGCCGTGCCCACAATCCCGGGGTGTTATCCACAGTGACACCACGGTCAGCCCCCAGAGGCTGTAGTGATGCGCTCTATACCCACCGGGTGTATGTGGATAAACCTGTGGAAACTGTGGATAGTCTCTGCCGCCGCCGTCGGTTGCCGAGCCCAATCGGGCAATCGCCGATTGGGGACCTCGAGCGGGGCCCAGGCCGGTGTCCCTCGGCCCGCGTCGGGGCGGCGTTAGTCTGGTCCGGTGATCCAGGTGTGCTCCCAGTGCGGCACGCGCTGGAACGTGCGCGAGCGACAACGAGAATGGTGTCCCCGCTGCCGCGGGGCCCTGATGGCGCCCGCCGCTGATGCCCCGCCGCCCGACCCGCGATGGGGTGCGCCCGGTGCCCCGATGCAGGTTCGCCGCTCGGCGACGCCGGGGTGGCAGCGCACTCCGCCGCGACTGCCGCCCGGTTACCGCTGGATAGCGGTGCGGCCCGGCGCCGCGCCGCCGCCACGACGCGGCCGCCGTCCCCTCGGGCCGACGCCGCGCTACACGGTCATACCGCGGTGGGGTTTGGCCGACCGCGTCGAGCAGGCGCCCGCGGCCGCCGAAGCGCCCGCGCAGCAGGGGCCGCCGACGCAGATCGTCCGCACCACGTCCTTCGTCAGCGTGCTGGTGCTCGCGATCGCCGCCCTGGTGTATGTGGTGCGGTACGTGCTGCTGGTGGTCAACCGCAACAGCTTGCTGAACTCCTGGGTGGCCCTCGGCGCCGACTGGCTCGGCGTGCTCGCGAGCGTGGGCGCGGTGGCCGCGGTGATCGCCTCCGGCGTGGTGCTGATCCGCTGGATGATCGCGCGCCGCGCCGCCGTGTTCGCCCATCATGGTCTGCCCGAACAGCGCTCCACGCGGGCGCTGTGGGCCGGCTGCGTGGTGCCGCTGGCCAACCTGCTGTGGGCCCCGGTGTTCGTGATCGAGCTGGCGCTGCTCGAAGAGCACTATGCCCGGCAGCGGAACACCATCCTGCAGTGGTGGGGCGCCTGGGTGTGCAGCTACGGCGTCTCCATCGCGGCTATTGCGACCAGCTTCGCCGCCGACGCTCAGGGCATCGCCAACAACACCGTCCTGATGGTCTTCGCGTATCTGTTCGCGGCCGCCACGCTGGCCGGCGCCACCCGCGTCTTCGAGGGATTCCAGCGCAAACCCGTCGCCCGGCCCGCGCATCGCTGGGTCGCGGTTCCCGACGACGGGCCCGCAGCCCCGGGGCCGGGCGCCCCGGTTGAGTTGAAGGGGCAGGACCCGGCAGCATAGGGGTATGACGTGGGCCGACGAGGTGCTCGCCGGGCATCCTTATGTCGTCGCCCACCGCGGCGCGTCGGCCGCGCGGCCCGAACACACGCTGGCCGCCTACGACCTTGCGCTGAAAGAAGGCGCCGACGGCGTGGAATGCGACGTGCGCCTGACCCGCGACGGCCATCTGGTGTGCGTGCATGACCGCCGACTGGACCGGACCTCGACCGGCGCCGGCCTGGTCAGCACGATGACGCTGGCCGAATTGCGCGAACTCGAATACGGCGCGTGGCACGACAGCTGGCGAGAAGACGGCGCGCACGGCGACACCAGTTTGTTGACGCTGGACGCGCTGGTGTCGCTGGTACTGGATTGGCATCGTCCGGTGAAGCTGTTCATCGAAACCAAGCACCCGGTCCGGTACGGCTCGCTGGTGGAGACCAAGCTGCTTGCGTCGCTGCATCGGTTCGGCATCGCCGCGCCCGCCTCGGCGGACCGGTCCCGCGCGGTGATCATGTCGTTCTCGGCGTCCGCGGTCTGGCGGATCCGGCGAGCCGCGCCGCTGCTGCCCACGGTGCTGCTGGGCAAGACCGCCCGCTATCTGACCAGCGGCGCGCCCACCGCCATCGGCGCCACCGCCGTCGGGCCCTCGCTCACCACGCTGAAGGAATATCCCCAACTGGCCGACCGCGCGATCGCCCAGGGCCGGGCGGTCTACTGCTGGAACGTCGACGACTACGACGACATCGATTTCTGCCGCGACGTCGGGGTGGCCTGGCTCGCCACGCACCACCCGGGCCGCACCAAGGCCTGGCTGCAGGGCAACCGCGCGGGCGAGGGCAGCGGCTAGCTGTCGTGACCTGACACGTTGTTGTCAGGCGGCGAGCCGGCTGATTGGTGGTCGTCCGCCCAATGCGGA
>NZ_BAAGDE010000104.1:0-8573 GCF_054660795.1 Mycobacterium sp. MUNTM1 | reverse complement strand
CTTCTACCGGAGGCGACGACACCGCAAGCCGCAAATCGCCGCAAGAGCCACCGCTGTCAAGCATTCCCCAGATCCCCGGAATCCCCGCCGGCGGTGGACTGCCCGGAGGCATACCCATGCCGCAAATCCCCTCCGGCGCAATGGGACAACCCGATCACGGCCTAGACCCCATGGCCAAAGAACTCCCCTTGAACGACCCCGACAAGGACAAAGCTCTACACAAAGACGACCCCGACCACAAACACACGGACCACGACCAATCAAAGCCCGACAACCCCGGCAGCGTGATACCCACGCCACCGGGCGCACCTGCCACTCCCCCACCGCCAGGAGCCGACAAAACGGTGCGCATCGGCAACAAGGACTATGCGTTCGATTCCCCGCGAATCACCTCAGCTGTCAAGGAAACCCTTCAGGCTGCCCACACAGGCCCAGGAATTCCCATTCCCCAAGCCCTTGCTGACGTCGGGTTCACCATCCCGCCGGCGGGCCAAGACCTTGGCAGCCAGGTCGACGACGTTAACGCCGCCAAACCAGGTGACGTAATCGTCAGCGACGGGAACAAGAACGCCTGGTATCTCGGCAACGGCGAAGCCATGAACGAACAAGGCGAAGTCAAGCCAGTCAACGAGGTGATGAACTTCAGCGAGCCTAATACCGGCATCTTCCATATCCCCGATCCAGGCACCCCCGTCGTGGACCCCACCGCCACCCCGGTAGCTGCTGGAGCCACGTCGAGCTCGCCGCCCGCTGTGAACGCAGCCGATGTCCCTCCCGCAGCGCCAGCGAACGGGGCGAACCCCGGTGCCCAGTCCCACGGCTTGCCCGCCGGCCAACCTGTTCCCCAGCATCGATAACGTGGCGGTGAGCCCGGATGGCGCACGATAACGTCACCACTGACCCCAACTCGGGCACTAAGTTCGACAACGCGCGGCAGGCGGTTAGCGGTGCGGCCGATCAAGTCGGTGCCCCCGGTCCCAAGACCGGGCTGGACGACATTGATGGTCTCCTCGGAGAACACTCCGACAAGACCAAGGACAAGCTCAAAGATTCAGCGAAGACCCTCGGCCAATCCGCCAAGGGGGTCGACGACATTACTGATGGCGATGAGGAATCATCGAACAAATTTAAGCCCGCCGGACTCGGCAATGGTGTCGCTCCTCCCGCGTCGCCCACCCCTGCGGCCACACCAGCACCCGTCTCAGCGCCACCCGCAATGCCGGCCCCGATGCCTGGGACCTCGGTGATGCCCGCCGGGATGCGACCCATCGCACCCCAAGCGCTTGCGGCGTTGTTGTCCAACGCCGGCGTGACGCCCGAGGCCGCCGACGCTGCGGCACACCACCACCGAGGTTCGGGCGCAAAAGCAGCCCTAGCCGATCTGAAACGAGCGAGAAGCGGCGCCGGCGCGGCCTCCCCCGCCCAGCTCGCGGCTGACATCGATAAAGCCTGTGACGCCAACGGAATCCCCGACGATAAGAAGACCCGAGCCAAATGGCACGCCCTTTACCGGTTCCTCATCGAGAAGGAAAGCGGCAACAACCCCGACGCGATCCAAGGAGTCAAGGACGTCAACTGGAGCGGCGCAACAGCGAGCGATGGCGCACCTGAAAACGCTGCACGCGGGTACTGCCAGCTCACGCCCGGTACGTTCAAGTCTTTCCACGTCGCCGGGACTAGTGACAACATCTTCGATCGGGTCGCCAACATCGCCGCATCCCAGCGCTACATCATCGAACACTATGGCGTCGAACCAGCAGCTGGGACAAACTTCGATCGATTCGTTGAACACCGCCACGCCAACGGCTACACAGGCTACTAACGGGTGGCTTGCCACCGAGGTCGATCACCACTAGACTAGGTGGCTAGCCACCGTTATTGGGCGGGCGCTGGAAGGCCAAGTCGCAAAGGAACAGGACGATGACGACATACCGACTCCCTGCGACCCTGTTCGCCATCGCGGCCGCATTGGCCGCGGCAGGAGGCGCCATGCAGCGGATGAGCGGTCCCGGTTCACAGCCCGGTCTCACCCTCACCCACGGCGGCGGATTCGCACTCGTGGCCGCCCTCCTCGGCCTCGCGTGGTACCTGAAAACGCGTCAGGCATCCCGCAAGGCATTCATCACCGCCAGCGACGGAAACACCACCTTTCCCATCGCTGGACCTTACGACTCATCCGGCGCGGCCCGCCGCGAATTACCCCACGTTCAACACCAATTCGACCCCGACGGGCGCTACCAGTGGGACGTGCAAACCACCGACGATGAGGCCCTGGTCGGGCTGGCCAATGACTACATCAAACGCTAACTTGAGCGGGCCAGTGCTCCCACAAGCCCCGTTGAGCGGCCAGCCGGGCGGTGGTGTTGAACTTCATCGCGACCGACAAGGCCGCTATCTGTCAGTGAAATACTGACGGGGTGGGAAGCCGGCCCCGGGTGCACCGCGCGGAAGTGGCGCACGCCATCGAAAGGATCGCCGCGCGCCGCAGGAAAGTCGACGACCGACACCGCGACCGACTGCCCGATTCCCCCGACGCCGATCCCCACAAAGTACTCGACTACCTGCAGAAATACTCCGGGCCGGACATACCTCGCTGGGTGCTGCAAGCCGACGTCTGCGACGCGCTGACCCTCAACAACTGGCTGTGGTGGGAGCACCGCCGCCGCGAGCTGCACTTCCTGAAAGCCGGAAGCGACCGGGGGCTGTTCCTCAGCCAGATGGGCGCCCAGCTCGGTATCCGCAAGCAAGGCGTCCGGGACCTCATCGACCGGCTCGAGGCTCTGCTGCGATATGACCGGCCAGACGAAAAACTCACGCGCGCCGGCCGCGCGACCGCAGCGCGCCGCCCCGCCGCCGAACGCTGGATCACCGACCACCGCGAAGAGCTCGCAGCGCTGATCGACGACATCGTCGCCCAAGCAAACCGCTACCAGCTCGCCGATGAAGACCGCGAATTCATCGACGAACTAGCTCGCGATGCCCGCGATGATGACATGACCCCGGCGACGATGTCACTGCTGGGCCTCGCGGCCGGCGAATTGCGCACCGCCGCACCGGTGGTCAAACTCTTCGGAGACTTGCCCCGCAACGACAAACATCGCCGTCCCTACCGCGTACACACCGTACTGGCACACGCAGACGACCTGCGCGCCCGCTTCGCCGAGTCGGACTGAACCACCGATCAGGTGGGCGGCCAGTGTGCGGCACGGCCTAACGTGCTAGCACTGCCGCAGTCACTGCTCCTATCACAGGCCACTGTTGCACCGGATGTTGCATTCTGGGGCTTCGACCGGGGGTTGCCAGCTGTTGCGTTCTGAGTAGTCGTTGGTTGTCGGTGGTGTGCTGTAGGAACAGGTGTATGAATCTGGCGGCGTGGGCTGAGCGCAACGGTGTTGCGCGGGTGACCGCGTATCGCTGGTTTCACGCCGGGCTGTTGCCGGTACCGGCCAGGCGAGTGGGCCGACTGATTCTCATTGACGACCCGGCCGCTTCCACGGATCGGCGATCGCGCACTGCGGTGTATGCGCGGGTGTCATCAGCGGACCAGAAAGCTGATCTGGATCGGCAGGTGGCGCGGGTGACCTCGTGGGCCACGGCCGAACAGATCCCGGTGGACAAAGTCGTCACCGAGGTCGGTTCGGCGCTAAACGGTCACCGACGAAAGTTCCTTGCGCTTCTACGCGACCCAGCGGTGCAGCGGATCGTGGTGGAGCATCGCGACCGGTTCTGCCGGTTCGGCTCTGAATACGTCGAAGCCGCACTCGCTGCCCAGGGCCGTGAGTTGGTCGTGGTCGACTCAGCCGAGGTCGACGACGACCTGGTGCGCGATATGACAGAGATCCTCACCAGTATGTGTGCTCGGCTCTACGGCAAACGCGCTGCTGCCAACCGTGCAAAGCGTGCCGTCGCAGCGGCGGCTGACGCCGGCGAACGCGAGGCGGCCTGAGGTGGCGAAGTTCGAGATTCCTGAGGGCTGGACGGTGCAGGCGTTCCAGTTCACGCTGGACCCGGCCGAGGATCAAGCCAGGTCGCTGACACGGCATTTCGGCGCCCGTCGCAAGGCTTACAACTGGGCGGTCGCCACCCTGAGAGCCGACATCGAAGCCTGGCGCGCGTCAGGCATCGAGACGGCGAAGCCGTCGTTGCGGGTCCTGCGGAAGCGTTGGAACACCGTCAAGGACGACGTGTGTGTCAACGCCGAAACCGGTGCGGTGTGGTGGCCTGAGTGCTCGAAAGAGGCCTACGCCGACGGTATCAATGGTGCGGTCGAAGCCTATTGGAACTGGCAGACTTCACGTGCTGGTACACGCGCTGGGAAACGAGTCGGATTTCCGCGCTTCAAGCGCAAGGGCCGCGACCAGGATCGTGTGTCCTTCACGACCGGCGCGATGCGTGTCGAGCCCGATCGCCGTCATCTAACGCTGCCGGTAATCGGCGCTGTCCGTACGCACGAGAACACTCGCCGCATCCAGCGGCTCATCGCCAAAGGCCGGGCGCGAGTGCTGGCAATCAGCGTGCGGCGCAACGGTACTCGGTTGGACGCCAGTGTGCGGGTACTGGTCCAGCGCCCACAGCATCCCAACGTTGCACACCCCGGTTCACGGGTGGGAGTCGATGTGGGTATGCGTCGTCTCGCGACGGTCGCCGACGCTGACGGTGTCGTGATCGAACAGGTTGACAATCCGCGCCCACTCGATGCTGCGTTGCGCGAGCTGCGCAACGTCTGCCGGGCGCGATCGCGGTGCACGAAAGGTTCACGGCGCTATCGTGAACGCACCACTGAGATGTCCCGGCTGCATCGCCGGGTCAACGATGTCCGCACCCACCATTTGCACGTCCTGACAACACGATTGGCCAAGACCCACGGTTGCATCGTCGTTGAAGGTTTGGACGCTGCTGGGATGCTGCGACAAAAAGGGCTGCCTGGTGCCCGCGCCCGACGGCGCGGGCTGTCCGATGCCGCCCTGTCCACACCCCGGCGCCACCTGTCCTACAAGGCAGGCTGGTACGGGTCGCAGGTAGTCGTCGCTGACCGCTGGTTTCCGTCGAGCAAAACCTGCCACGCCTGTGCGCATGCGCAGGACATTGGCTGGGACGAACACTGGCAATGCGACGCCTGCTCGGCACGTCACCAACGTGACGACAACGCCGCCATCAACCTCGCACGCTACGAGGAAATATCTAGCGTCGTCGGCCCAGTTGGGGCCGCCGTCAAGCGTGGAGCCGACCGTAAGACCCGGCTGAGCCGGGCAGGTGGCCATGAAGCGCGGAAGGGAACCAACCGAACGGTTGGGGAACAACCCCGAGACGGGGTGCAAGTCGCGTGACCACTAAAGATCACTCACTTGCAACGGATGAAGGCGTACCCCAGGGCGGCGGGCGGCGGGTAGTACGCATTACCCCGCTGAGAGGCCGAAAGTATCCAGCACTTTGGCCAAAACCGGATTTTGGTTCGGAGCCGCGACCGCTGTACCGCCGTCTACGCCCATGGAGTCCGCGACCCCCTCACGCAGCCACACCGTCCAGCAATCCCAGTCGCTGCCGTGTTTAGATCCATAGCGCAGGCCCAACGGCGTAATGTCGCCGACGACCCGGGCCCGCGCCAGCCGCTCAGCCAAATACGTTGTCACGTAACGATCCTCGCAACGCAAGGTCGACACCGTGACGTGTTGAATGCCGCGCTCCCACAAATTGCCCGGGATGTTGCTCTGTAGAAAATTGACTGTCCGGGAATGTTCAGATTCCACCAGCCACCCGTGTTCAGGCAGCGTCAGCGTGTACAGCCTGAACTCATAGAGCCAGTTGATGTCCACGACGTAGGGTGCCAATTTCTTACCGGCGGCCGCCCAGTCTTCGGCGATCAACTCTTCCATCGTGGCCGAACCGACGTCGTCGAGGTATCGAGCCGCTGGTACTGGTCGCGGCTTTTTCAACCTGCCCAGCAACTCCCCGTATGCGCCTTCTGGATTTGATGCCGCGTAGATCGTCTGTTCACCTGGCAAATCAAAGCGATTCCAGCTGGACCGATCATCGCAACTACTGATGGTGCGGCACTGTGGATTCAGCGGCCCGTATGACGGTTTGGCCAACCGGAACACCGTCTGACCAGCTGCGGGCACCAACGCCAGACCTGTGACTGAACAGATCAAGACGTCGTCCGACACGCCACCTCCAACAGGACGCAGGTCTTCGGAAAATCCTATCGTCGCTGGCGACCGGCAGACCGGGTAATACGACCAGAGTTCTTAGTTGTCGGTTCCGTCGACGAAAGCAGCCGCCGCGGCAATCACCTTATTGAACTTGCCATCACGGATCGCCACATACGGCGGCACCTCATCAAGACGCGGGTTGGCCCCAATGAACCACGCCCGGGCGACATCCTCACCCTCGGCGGTGGCCACCGCAATCCAGGCACGGTGCGCCACCTGAAGACGCTGCAAAGCCTCAGCCCGTGGAGTCGGGCCACCCTCGTTGGCCCACTTATGCGGCAGCTTCCGATCCCGCACGCCAGCCAGCACCGCCACCAGAGTCGGCCCCAGGTGCGCTACCAGCTGGCGCGCCAGCTCCGCCGGCCGCAGCCGGACAGTCTTCGTATGATTCAAGATCGCGTCGTTGACCACAGTCACCGTGATCACTTCCCTCTTCGCCAGCTAGGCTCCCGAAACGACCTAGATCTACTCGAATCCTAGTAAAAAACCACTAAAATGCAACCATGATGCGTGGACAATCTACCCCCACGGGGACGGCGGGGTGAAAGTAGATAACGCGCCGGCGTGCCGGACAACCGCCAGGCGTGCAACCAGTCGCTCACGCATCCGCGGGTCATCTGCGACGCCCGCGGCGAGTAGCGCACGTTCCAGACGGGCCTGACGTGACCACGGCCGGCGTTGCGGCAGCGACAGCGCCGCAGCCTTGTAGGCCTTACGGTCACGGATCCGCTGAGCGGCATCGCGCGCATCATCAGATAGACCCATCCACGAAAGACACCGTTCCCGCAGCTCCCGCCCAATACGCGCGGTCGTGCCGGTGCCACGATGGCGGCTGCGCAGCTCGAGGCCAAGCCCCAAATGCAGCATGACCGTGCCAAGCACAGGTCCAAGCAGGATCCGCCCGATCGCTTCCTCTGTGGTGGATTCAGCCCACGCCATGTAAGCCATCGCCACGCACATAGCCCACACGATCGTGCGGAACGCGCCAGGCCGACCCTCGCGGTGGACGTTAACGGCCATTCCGGCCCCGCACACCACCAGGGCGAGCTCAGCCACGGCGAACATGACATATCGCTCCCCGTAGGCGATCGGGATGTGCAGGACTTGCGCGAAGAACCGCCACGAGGTGTTGAGGGACACCCCGAGAGATACGAGCGCGACCGCATAACACGCGAACGCCACCCACGGCGCACGCTGCTCCCGCTGCGGAGTGAAGTCGTGATCAGGGACGCACCGTCCCCCCGCAATAACAGGGACAGTGGGCACATCGTCCCTAAGGTCAGGCGAGGCACCACGGTCAGCGTCCTCGCGCACCTGCGAGCTGTCCGCGGTATCCGGGGTCTCAGAACGAGACATCGAGCAGGGTGTGACCGGACTGTCCCCTGCTGTTGGCGGCGTCCCGGGAACAAAATGTTGCGAAGACCGCGGCAAGGCGACGCCCTGTACTTGCGGTTCGTCGCTCAGCCCATGGGCATCCCGATACTTTTTGACTGCCGGACTGACCTTGCTCCGGGACACGGTGTACCCGTACCGCGCGAGCCACGTCATCACTTGCGCCGGGGGAGCACCGTGGAGGACGCTGACCGCGTAGCCAATCGCCTCAGATTTCGTGGACATACCCGCCAACGCCTCGACATGAGGATCGGTGTCCCCAGCGTCCCCACTGTCCCCCGCGGGACGTGCCAGCCCGTCCGTTGAGGCGTCCCGCTGCGCCTCGTCGGGGCGGCGGGTCGCGGCTAGTTCGGTGCCAATAACGGTCACGTTGTCACCCTCTCCTGTTGCGCATGGTCGGGGATTTCACCGAACCCGCCATTGGGCTCTGGCCTCGAATTCCTGGGGAGATCGCCCGGTGGCTGCCGATGAGAGCTGCCGACGCCGGGGATCGAACCGTCAGGTGATTGCCGGATAGCTGGCGTCTAAGGCCGCCGTCACTACTTCTGACCGGCTCGATTTCTGCCGACCGGGATGACCAGCCGTGATGATGTCGTTGACCCACTCGACGATGCGACGCAGCGCCTCGACCTCACCGGCGATCGGACGCATATAGACCGGCTGCCACGGTTCGGGCTTTTGCACCGGCGCGCGCCGCACGAAAAAGCCCGTTGGAGCTGCTCCACTTTCTTCCGGCCGACGCTTCAGCACCAGCTCAGGCAGTTCAGCGAGGTGATCACTAACCGCTTGCATGATCAATTGCGTCTGTGGCGCCGAACCAGGCTGATCTGCCACCGCCTTGAACCGGGTGGCGACGGAGTTGGCGACGCTGACCCGCGTCGGTGATGCCACATGCATGAGCGGATCAGTCCAGTCGATCTCCAAGTCAGGAAGCTTGCGATCGACCGCGCCGACACCAGATGCCCCTGTAGG